>NZ_JAAGPM010000167.1:0-15291 GCF_017104865.1 Burkholderia sp. Ac-20349 | reverse complement strand
TCGGCTTCGGGCTCGGCGAGGTATTCAAGCGCGTCCCGCTGCTCTACACGATCCTCGAAGCCGCGAGCGTCGCGTACCTGCTGTACCTCGCGTGGCGCATCGGCACATCGGGCGAAGTGAAGGCGCAGGAGCGGCGCCGCTTCGTGGCGCTCGACGTGCGTCATCGCCGCACCGAACAGCACCAGGCGATAGCCGACGGCGTAGATCGGGATGATCCGCAGGTTCTTGTCGTGATCGAGCTGCAGCTTCGAGCGGATACGCGAGATATGGGTGTCGAGCGTACGCGACGACACGCCGAGTTCTCGGCCCCACACGGCTTCCTGGATTGCCTGCCGCGGCACGATCTTGTTCATGTTGTCGAGCAGGAATTCGACGACGTCGAATTCACGCGGCGTGACGTCAACGACTTTGTTGTCGATTTCGATCGTGCGGCGCACGAAGTTGATTTTTATGTTGTCGATGTACAGGTATTTGCAATCCATGGTGGCCCTCGCATGTCCGTAAAGGAGTGTTTGCGGGTCCTGTGCTGCAACTTTCGGGCCAGGGAGCGGATCGTCATGTGTCGACGGGGGGCGGTGCCGGTGCAAGCGGCGTGGCGGCCTTGAATTTAAAAGAATTTTTAACGGGAGGCGCGGAACGGGTGGAAAAGGGGTCGGGGCGACATTGAAGGATTGTTACGTAGCATCGGCGGGCGACGTTACGGGCGTTACGTCGGGCGTAACGTGTGGGGAGAGGCGGGAATCGAGGTCGCGAAACGTTGCTGCGGCCGGATCGCGAACCCTACATCAAACCCGACAGGATCAAAGGATTTTTCATACGGATCAAGGCGTTACGAGCGATTTTTGCCGACATCGAACCCTGCATCGGCCGTGTCCAGCAAAAGAACGCCGGCCGCAAGACGTCTTCCGTCCCGCAGCCGGCGTTCCGTCCCGTCGTCACGCCTTCGCGCTATCCGCCGAATCGAACGGCAGCACGTAATGCCGCTTGCCCGTCGCCGCGAAGATCGCGTTCGCGACAGCCGGCCCGACCGGTGCGACGCCCGGCTCGCCGACCCCGGTCGGCGCTTCGGCCGACGGCACGATATGCACTTCGACCTTCGGCATCTCGGCCATCCTCAACACGTGGTAGCCGTCGAAGTTGCGCTGCTCGACCTGGCCGTCCTTCAGCGTGATCGCGCTGTGCATCACCGCGCCGAGCCCGAAGCCGATGCCGCCTTCCATCTGCGCGGCGACGATGTCGGGATTGATCGCGATCCCGCAATCGACCGCGCACACCACGCGCTCGACCTTCACCTTGCCGTCTGCATCGACCGACACCTCGGCCACCTGCGCGACATAGCTCTTGAACGCCTCGGCAACCGCGATCCCGCGCCCGCGGCCCTTCGGCAGCGGCTTGGCCGGATCCCAGCCGGCCTTCTGCGCGGCCAGGTCCAGCACCGCGCGCATGCGTGGCTCCTTCTCGAGCAGGTCACGGCGGAACGCGTACGGATCCTTGCCAGCGGTGTGCGCGGCTTCGTCGATGAACGCCTCGACCGCGTACGCCGTGTGCGAGCTGCCGACCACGCGCCACCACAGCACGGGCAGGCCGACCTTGGTGGTGGTGAGTTCGACCGACACGTTCGGCACGGCGTACGGCAGGTTCGCCGCGCCCTCGACCGACGTCGCATCGACGCCATTCTTCACCATGAACGCCTCGAACGGCGTGCCGGCGAGGATCGACTGCCCGACGATCCGGTGGCGCCAGCCGACCAGCTTGCCGTCGGCGGTCAGCCCCGCATCGAGCTTGTGGAAGTACATCGGCCGGTAGAAGCCGCCCTGGATGTCGTCCTCGCGCGTCCACTGCAGCTTGACGGGCTTGCCGTCCGCGCCGAGCGCCTTCGCGATCGACACGGCCTCGACCACGTAGTCCGACCACGCGTTCGCGCGCCGGCCGAAGCTGCCGCCCGCGTACAGCGTGTGGATCTGCACCTGCTCGGGCGTCAGGCCCGCCGTCCTGGCCGCGTTGGCCTGGTCGACGGTCTGAAACTGGTCGCCGGCCCAGATCTCGCAGCTGTTCGCCGTCAGCTTGACGACCGCGTCGAGCGGCTCCATCGGCGCGTGCGCGAGATACGGGAATTCGTAGGTCGCGCCGATCTTGCGTACCGCGCCGGCGATTGCCGCGTCGGCATCGCCGTCCTTGCGTGCCGATGTGCCCGGCTTGTCGGCGAGCTGCCGGTATTCGCGCATGATCTCGTCCGAGCTGCGCTTTTCGGCGTTCGTTTCGTCCCATTCGACTTTCAGCGCGTCGCGGCCCTGTTTCGCGGCCCAGAAGCCGGTTCCGACGACCGCGACGCCGCCCGGCACCTGCACGACCGACACGACGCCCGGCACGGCCTTGGCCGCCGTCGCGTCGAACGATTTCACCTTCGCGCCGAAGCGCGGCGGGCGCTGCAGCAGCGCGACGCGCATGCCGGGGAAGGTCGTGTCGAGCGTGAAATGCGCGGTGCCGTTCGATTTCGCCGACGCGTCGACGCGCGGAATCCGGTGACCGATCAGCTTGAATTCGGCCGGCTGCTTCAACGTGACCTTGTCGGGCACGGGCAGCTTCGACGCATCGGCGACGAGCGTGCCGTACGCGGCCGTCTTGCCGCTCTTCGCATGCGTGACGACGCCATTGGCCGTCGTCAGCTCGCTGGCCGGTACCTTCCAGCGGGCTGCCGCGGCCGATACCAGCATCGCGCGGGCCTTGCCGCCCGCTTCGCGCAGTTGCTGCCACGAGTTCGACATGGCCGAGCTGCCGCCCGTCCCCTGCATCGTGCCGAACGCGAGGTTCGCATAGCGTTTCGCGTCGGCGGGCGCGCTTTCGACGCGCACGTGCGACCAGTCGGCGTCGAGCTCCTCGGCGACGATCGTTGCGATGCCCGTATACGCGCCCTGGCCCAGTTCGACGTGCTTCGCGATGACCGTGACGGCGCCGTCGGGCGTGATGCGCAGGAACGCGTTCGGCGCGAAGTCCGCGGCGGGGGCCGTCGCCGCCAGCGCGCGGCGGCCGAGGCCGGCCCATTCGAAGCCGATGGTCAGGCTGACGGCGGCCGCGGCGCCCGCGGCCTTCAGGAACGTGCGGCGCGACGGACGCACCGAACCGGTGTTGTCGAGTTCGATCGTCATGGTCACGCTCCCAGCGTTGCAGCCGCGTCGTGGATCGCCGCCCGGATGCGGGCGTAGGTCGCACAGCGGCACAGGTTGCCGTTCATCGCGGCGTCGATGTCCGCGTCGGTCGGCTTCGGGTTCTGTTCGAGCAGCGCGGTGGCGGACATGATCTGGCCCGACTGGCAGTAGCCGCATTGCGGCACCTGCAGCTTGACCCAGGCCGTCTGCACGGCCTGCGCGGGCTTGCTCTGCAGGCCTTCGATCGTCGTGATGTGCTTGCCCGCGATGCCGGCGAGCGGCAGCACGCACGAGCGCACGGCCTGGCCTTCGAGATGCACCGTGCACGCGCCGCACTGCGCCATGCCGCAGCCGAACTTCGTGCCGGTCAGTCCCGCGTGTTCGCGAATCGCCCAGAGGACGGGCATCGACGGATCGGCGTCGAGCGTGACGTTCTTGCCGTTCAGGACAAACGAGGTAGGCATTGTGATTGTCTCCGTGGGGAAAACCCGGCATGCGCCCGGTTAGCGGGCAGTGTGCGCGAGGCATCGCTTTTTTCGTCTACCCAATCCTGCAAATTTATTGAACAATCCTGCAAATCCCCGGCAGGCCGCAGACGGTTTCGCTATGCTCCCGCGACATGAGGAAATTGATCGAGGAAGGGTCATGGACATGACCGATATCGTGGCGTCGCGCGAATCCGGGCGGCGCGAGCTGGCGATGCTGATCGGCCGTTTCGCGCCGGCGGACGGCTCGCATTCAACGGCCGTGCCGGGCCTGATGCTGCACCGGCATACGCGGCCGGTCGATCTCGGCTGCGGCGTGTCGCGAGCCGCGCTCGTGATCGCCGCGCAGGGCGCGAAGCGCGTGATCGTGGCTGGCCACGCGTACGAGTACGACACGCAGAATTGCCTGATTACATCGATCGATTTGCCGATCCTGTCGCGCGTGACGCGCGCGTCGCCGGACGCGCCCTACCTGTGCCTGTCGCTGACGCTCGATCCGCAGCGCATCGTCGAGCTCGCGGCCGAGATGCGGCTGCCCGAACCCGACGCGGGCCCCGAAGGCGAGGGGATCGCGCTCGCCGAGCTGACGCCGCCGCTGCTCGATGCTGCACTGCGGCTGTTGCGGCTGCTCGATACGCCGGCCGACATTCCGGTCGTCGCGCCGCTGATCGAAAAGGAATTGCTGTACCGGCTGATGACGAGCGGGCAGGGCACGCGGCTGCGGCATATGGCGATCGCGGGCAGCCAGACGCACCGGATCGCGCGCGCGATCGAATGGATCCGCGATCACTTCGCGGAGCCGATGCGCGTCGAGTCGCTCGCGCAGGCGGTCAACATGAGCGTGTCGTCGCTGCACCATCACTTCAAGCACGTGACGACGCTGAGTCCGCTGCAATACCAGAAGCAGTTGCGGTTGCACGAAGCGCGGCGGCTGTTGCTGCGGCAGGGCGGCGACGTCGGGTCGGTGGCCGCCGTCGTCGGCTACGAAAGCGCGTCGCAGTTCAGCCGCGAATACAGCCGGCTGTTCGGCGCGCCGCCGATGCGCGACGTCGTGCAGTTGCGGAAGAAGGAACTGCTCGGCTGACGGCGGCAATGCTGACACGCCACCGGCCACCGGTCATGTCACTTGGCGACCACCGTCGTTTGCAGGAAAGTTGGCGCGATCCGCCAGTCCGGCACGTAATGCGCCGGCCACGCGCCGGGCGTATCGACCGCGTTGAAATACACCACGGCCTTCAGTAGCGGATAGCGCCACAGCGACCGCTGGAATTCGTCGAGCTCCTCGCGCTTGCGCGAATTCGACCCGTCGACGCCGAGCTCCGTGACCATCACCGGCAGCCCGTAGTCGGTCACCCGTTCGTACTTGGTCCGCAGGATGCTCGCGGCGGAGGCGTGGCCGCCGGCCGGCCAGATCGCGCAGCGCGGGCAATCGAATACGGACAGGCCGACGTCGTCCACATAGCCGCGGCCCGGGAAATAGTCGTCGAGGTTCCGGTTGCCGGCCGGCGACCACACGAAGCGGATCTGGTCGGTCATCGTGCGGCAGGCGGTCACGACCCGCCGGTACGCATCCACGTAGGCCGATGCATCGCCGATGGCCCACGGATAGCGTCCGGTGTCGGCCTCCATCTCGTGGCCCCAGCGCACGAACACGGGGCCCTTCAACGCGGCGAGCGCCGAGCAGGTGGCCGCGATCCGCGCGTCGTAGCGCCCGTGCGCGATATCGTCGAGCAGCGCGCCTTGCCGCGTATCGCCGGCCGCCCAGGGCTCGATGGTCAGCATCAGCGAGCGGTTCCGTGCCTGCGCGCTCCGGTAGGCGTCGTCGATTTCCGCGCGGATGTCGGGCGCGTTCCACGACACGAACACATGATCGAATGCGAGATCGCGATCGGCCGCGAGCGTCTTCTCGGGATCGTACGCGCCGAGCTCGGGTTGCTTCACGGGCTCGCCCGGTACGGGCGCGACCACGGCCGGCAAGCCCGAGCGCCACATCATCGCCTGCCAGCCTTTCGGCGCGCGCAGCCCGATACCCGACAACAGCATCGCGAGCGCGAACACGAACAGCGCGTTGCGTACCGGCAGGCGGCTGAAGAACATCTGCCTGAACGCCGACGCGTCGAGCCCTTGCTCCCGGCCGTGATTCACCGCGATGACGGCCGCGATCGCGAGATACAGGATGCTCGTCAGCGTCGAGAACAGATAGAAGCCGGCGGCGTTGCGCGGATTCTCGACCGTGACGACGGGCAGGCTGCAGAACAGCGAGATCAGCAGATACGGCGCGACCACGCGCAGCGGCGCGTCCTGTTCGATCGTGCCGCCCTTCGGCGTGACCTTGAATGGAAATTCCTTGCCGCGCACGCAGTCGAACACCGCCGACGCGCAGCCGAGCACGACCCATGGCCAGCGCGCGAACACGAACGACAATCCTTCCCACGACAGCAGCTTCGTATTCAGCGGGCGGCACGACTGGGTCGAATGCGTGGCCCAGGTCACGACGCACAGGATCAGCACGGTCAGCGGCAGCGAGTAGGTGAGGTACGTGAGGTAGTCGACGTGTGCCCATACGCGTCCGGTGAGCAGCGCGACGACCGGAATCACGACGCTGCCGGCCATCGCGAGCGCGCACAGCGGGTACCACAGCTGGCAGAACAGGAACTGCGCCTTCAGCTTCAGCGGCAGCCCCATGAAATAGTGGCGCGTGTAGCGCAGCATGATGATCATCACGCTCTTGGACCACTGGAATTCCTGCGTGGCCAGGTCGCCGAACGTGCGCGGCCCTTCGCCGTTCGCAATCGCGTTCAGCGCATGCATGCCGCGCCAGCCTTTCGAATTGAAGATCATCGTGGTCGAGTGATCCTCGGCGAGTTCGGGCCCGAGCCCGCCGATCTCGCGCAGCGCGCGGCAGCGCACCGCATAGTGCGAGCCGATGCACAGCGGCGCGAGGCCGCCCGCATAGCCGGCCTGCATCGTGCCGTGCAGCGGCCCCTCGACGTTCACGCGTCCGCGTGCGCTCCAGCTCGCGGCCGCGTTGCTGTCGCAGATGCTCGGCGCCGACACGTAGCCGACTTCCGGATCGATGAACGGCCGCAGCATCTCCTCGAGATAGGTCCGGGTCGGCACGTGATCGGCATCGAGCTGCGACACGAAATCGTAGTTGTCGTAGCCGACCATGTCGTAGAAGTACGCGAGATTGCCTTCCTTGCACTTGGTGCGGCGCGGCCAGCTTGCGCGGTGGTACGCGGCAATGCCGCGCCGCGTCGACACGAATACGCCGTGCTCGCGGCACCAGTCGAGCGTCTCGGGCGACGGGTCTTCATCGGCGAGCCACGTATCGTGCGGGTAGGTCTGGTCGAGCATCGCGAGCAGCGTCGTGCGGACGATGTCGAACGGCTCGGATGGCGCCTTGGTGACGACCATCGCGACGCGCCAGTCGCGCGGCACCGGTAGCGCGGGGTTCGGCACGACCGCCGAGCGGATGATGAAGATGAAGTAGCCGGGAATGAAGGTGGTCCAGAACAGCACGAAGCAGTTGACGCCGAAGCGGAATGCGTCGACATAGTGCTCGTCGCGCAACCACCAGCGCCAGAAGATGCCCAGCGCGACGAACCAGCACAGCGCGAGGACATGGAAGACGATTTTGGTCCCGCTGTCCATCAACGGGACGAGAAGCGGGACGTCCGCGTGCAGCGATGCGGCGCGATCCACTTCGGGGGCGGTGGTGTCGGCCGTATCCGGCGCAGGGCCGCCGGCAAGCGACGCAACCAGCTTCTTCATGGTGTTCTCCCGTCAAGGTCAGTCCATCAGTCTTGAAGCAGGCCGCGCTGCGGCCGGATGTCCCCGCTCAGGTGCTGGTGTTCCGGTGCCGGGTTGGCCGGCGTGCGTTCGCCGCACGAGCGGCCCACGCGTTCGTAACGCCGAAAGCCGCTGTCGACGGCCAGCCGTTCGCTGAACAGGTTGCGCATGTCGAGCATCACGGGATCGGCCATGTGATCCGCGAGGTCGGCGAGATCGAGTGCCTCGAACGCTTTCCATTCGGTCATCACGACGACGGCGTCCGCGCTGCGCACCGCGTCGATCGCGGAGCCCTCCATGAACACCTGCGGCAGCAGCCGCGACGCCTCGTGCGGACGCGCCGGGTCGTATGCGCGGATATGCGCGCCCGCGCCGACGAGCAGCTGGATCACGTCGATGCTCGGGCTTTCGCGCACGTCGTCGGTCTGGCCTTTGAACGTGAGGCCGAGCACCGCGATGCGCTTGTCCTTGATCGAGCCGCCGCACGCCTTCTCGATCCGGCGCAGGATCTGTTCCTTGCGCAGCGCGTTCGATTCGATCGCCGCGCTGACGATGCGCAGCGGCACCGCATGTTCGGACGCTGTCGCCTTCAGCGCGCGCGTGTCCTTCGGGAAGCACGAGCCGCCCCAGCCGGGGCCGGCTTTCAGGAACGACGCGCCGATGCGGCGGTCGAGGCCCATGCCGTTCGCGACCAGTTCGACATCGGCGCCCACTGCTTCGCACAGGTCCGAGATCTCGTTGATGTAGCTGATCTTCACTGCGAGGAACGCATTCGCCGCGTATTTCACGAGTTCGGCCGTTTCGATCTCGGTCGCGAGCACGAGATGGCCGGTCGCTTCCAGCGGCGCGTAGATGGCTTTCATGATCTCGATCGCGCGCGGATGCTCGGCGCCGAACACGACGCGATCCGGATGCATGAAATCGTCGATCGCCGAGCCTTCGCGCAGGAACTCCGGATTCGACGCAATCGCCGCGTCGACGCCGTCCGGCGCGCAGCGTTCGACGATCTGCTTGACGATCCGGTTGGTGCCGACCGGCACCGTCGACTTCGTGACGACGACCGCGAAACCGGTCAGGTTCGACGCGATCTCCCGCGCGGCCGCCTCGACGTACTGCAGGTCCGCCTGGTCGGTGCCCGGCAGCGTCGGCGTGCCGACCGCGATGAATACCGCGTCGCGATCGCGCACGCTTGCCGCGAGGTCGCTGCTGAAGCGCAGCGTGCCGCGTTCGACGTTGCGTGCGACGACGGCGTCGAGGCCCGGTTCGTAGATCGGAATGCGGCCTTCGTGCAACGCGTCGATCTTGCCGCGATTGTTGTCGATGCAGATGACGTCATGCCCGAGATCCGCAAAGCACGCGCCGCTGACCAGCCCGACGTAGCCCGTGCCGACGATGGCGATCCGTACCTTCATGGTGATTCCCCTGCGTGGCGTTCAAGGAAACTGGCTCACTTGCCGGATGCGAATTGCAGTTCTTTCTGAAACCATGCCGCGGCGTGTTCGACCATTGGCTCGATCGCGGTGAAACGCGGCCGCCAGCCGAGCACGAGCGCGGCTTTCGTGGCGTCGGCGTACAGCGCGGGCGGGTCGCCCGGGCGGCGTGCGGCCGTCACCGTCGGCACGCGGCGGCCCGTCACGGCTTCGACGGCGCGCAGCGCGTCGAGCACCGATGTTCCTTTGCCGGTACCGAGATTCAGCGCGACGCTGTGGCCGCCGCCGCACAGATAGGCGGTCGCCTTCACGTGCGCATCGGCGAGGTCGCTCACGTGCACGTAGTCGCGAATCGCCGAGCCGTCGGGCGTCGGGTAGTCGGTGCCCATCACCTGGAATGCATTGCCGGTGCCGAGTGCCGCGCGGATCGCGAGCGGCAGCGCGTGCGTTTCCGGTTCGTGGCATTCGCCGATCATGCCGTCCGGGTCTGCGCCCGCCGCGTTGAAGTAGCGCAGCGCGACCCACTTCAATCCGTACGCGCGCTCGAAATCGGCGGCCATCCGTTCCATCGCGTACTTGGAGAAGCCGTACGGATTGATCGGCAACTGCGGCGTGCGTTCCGAGATCGGCAGCAGGTCCGGAATGCCGTACGTCGCGCACGACGACGACATCACGATCCGGCCGACGCCGGCCGCGCGCATCGCGCTCAGCAGCGTGCAGGTGCCCGTGACGTTGACCGTGTAATAGCGGTCGGGCGCGAGCACCGATTCGCCGACATAGGCGAGCGCGGCGAAATGAATCACGACGTCGGGCCGATGCGCGGCGAACGCGTTCGACAGCGCGTCGCGGTCGAGAATGTCGGCCGCGACGAGCGGCCCCCATCGCACCGCGTCGCGATGGCCGGTCGACAGATTGTCGTAGGCGACCGGCTCATGTCCCGCTGCCGCGAGCGCCTTGCAGGTATGGCTGCCGATATAGCCCGCTCCGCCTGTCACGAGCACTTTCATGCCGTGGCCCCGGTCATGCGCAGCACCGGCTCGAGCCACAGTTCCCGGCTGAAATAGTCGACGGTCCGGCGCAGGCCTTCATCGAGATCGATGGCCGGCCGCCAGCCGAGCTCGGCCGACGCGATCGAGATGTCGGGCCGGCGCTGGTGCGGATCGTCGATCGGCAGCGGCCGGAACACGAGTTCCGACTTCGAGCCCGTCATCGCGAGCACTTTCTCCGCGAGCTCGATCATCGTGAATTCGCCGGGGTTGCCGATGTTGACCGGCGTGCCGACGTTGCGCTCGGCGCGCATCAGGCAGAAGAAGCCGTCGATCAGGTCGCTGGCGAAGCAGAACGAACGCGTCTGCCGGCCGTCGCCGTAGATTTCGAGCGGCGCGCCGTTGAGTGCGCCGACGATGAAGTTCGACACGACGCGGCCGTCGCGCGGCGACATCCGCGGGCCGTAGGTGTTGAAGATGCGCGCGACGCGCACGTCGATGTCGTGCGTGCGGTAGTAGTCGTAACACAGCGCCTCGGCCGCGCGCTTGCCTTCGTCGTAGCACGCACGCGGGCCGATCGTGTTCACGTTGCCGCGATAGGTTTCCGTCTGCGGGTGCACGCCCGGGTCGCCGTAGACCTCGCTGGTCGATGCCTGGAACACGCGCGCGCCGGTCTTGCGCGCAAGCGCGAGGCAGTGGTTCATGCCGAGCACGTTCGTCATCATCGTATGGACGGGATCGATCTGGTAGGTGGGCGGCGATGCCGCGCACGCGAGATTCCAGATTTCGTCCACCTGCAGTTGCGGCAGGCCGAGCGAGACGTCGCCCTTCACGAACTCGAAGCGGCCGGACGCTTTCAGGTCGGCGACGTTGAGCTTGCGTCCCGTCAGCAGGCTGTCGATGCACGTGACGGATGCGCCTTCCATGACCAGGCGCTCGCAGACGTAGCTGCCGAGGAAGCCGGCGCCGCCCGTCACGAGGACGCGCTGACCGGCGCGCGTCTCGAGCGCGACCCTGTCATTCATGGCTTTCTCCTTCGTCGTTCAGCTCAGGGAGCCCCACGTCGATCTGCTCGACGGCGGCGCGCGCGCGTTCCATCCCGCTGCACGGGTAGCGTGTCGGCAAGCGCCGGTTCGCATGTGCTGAGGTCGACGAAGCGCCGCGACAGGCGCTTCGATTACGTTGACTGCCACGTTGATGCTTGAACGACGCAAGCGTCGCTCGATCGGTGGTGATCTTCATCGCCTTTTCCCCGATACGCTGATTGGCGAGCAGACCGCCGCCCGTGATCTTGTGCCCTGGCGTGCTGCTCGGTGAGAGCCGGAGATCAGGCAATCGGCATGCCATGAACGATGCCGTCGCGATGCGCGGGAGGCGTGGCGGCGCGATTGCCGCGCGACAGGCGCGCTTTTGTTTCATGCGTGTATCGTGGGGACAGGAAAGCGGGCAGGCTCATTGCCGGATCGATACGATTCGATACGACGAAACGCACGATAAATCAGGCTTTTGCGGGAATGGCTTCATCAAAAATGTGTTGAATTTGAATGTTTCATCAATGAGAAATGCATCGATAACGGATTAAAGACGTTTCTAGGATGCGCAGCCCATCGGATGATTCGGCGCATGAAAGGCAGGGCGAATGAAAGCGAAAAATGGTGGGTGGAGTCCGGGTGAGGTCGCACGTTTTCATTTGTTTTAATGATTACGCGAGTACGAAAGTCTTATTTTTTTGGTCGATTTCGACGCTCGCTCGGCATGTGATCGCGTCGGTATTTTCACGGATGAATCAAATTCGTTTCGGTCATCAGGGGAAACGCGGGTCGACGACTGGTCGGAGGCTGCTGTGTCGGGCCATCGGCGCCCGATATCGGGCGAATCGATTCTCGTTTGTGATGGGGCGGGAGGGGGGCGCACATGCCGCAATCCACGGTTCGCAAGCGGAAATGGCCGCGCCGCCCGCCCTGTACGGCCGTGCGCTTCTCAAGTTTGAAACACCCGTTCATCTGGCCATCCGGCGCCGGCCTGCGAGCCGGATTCGTCCGTCTAATCCGGCTATTGCTTCGCGGCGCTCAACGATCGCGGAGGGTGCCAAACCGTTGTTGCGATACATTCCTGAAACAAAAAATGTCGATCCCGGCGCTACGGGCCGCCGTGGCGGCCGTTTGCCGTGCGCAATATGCGGTGGAATATCACGTGGCACGCTGCTTGCGGTATTGGACGCACCGGCGGGCGGCCGACACGAAGTAACGAAGAGGTGGGGCGGCCAACTCGTCAATAAGCAGTCGGGGAAACGGCGATGAAGACCATAAGCAGTAGCTTGATCGGCGCGTACTTTGCGCATCAGTGGGGGAGTCGGAAAGATCGGGGAGTCGCTCGCGACGCTGTGCCAGCTTCGCGGGTTGCTCCGTACCGGTTTCTTGCCCGCCGCGCGCTTCGCGTGCTGGCGCGGTTGTCGCGCCGCACGACAGTCGGGCGACAGCGGGGCTCGCTTTCATGCAGTTCACCCGGATGGATCAGGCTGTTCGTGCCGGACAGCGTGATGCCGATTCGTTCTCGACCGTGCAGGGTTGCTTCGATCGCGCCAGGCCCATGCTGGCGCCGGCCGGATTAGATCGAACGCGCGTCGGCCGGATTATCCGGAAGACCTTTCGTCGACAGTTCAGGGAGAAGCCATGCCACCTGGCTGCAATGCAGGCCCGTTGTCGCCCGGGTAAAGGGTGCATTTTCAACGGCGCTGCATTTTGCGGTGGTTAATGTATTCGCGAAATTTCGATTCCGGAATGGCGTGCCGCGTGCCGGCATGCCGTCCGGCGGGGTGTCGAATATCGCGGGCCGGAAAGGTACGCGCACCGTTCCGGTTTATCAAACAATGGTGTTTTCGCCATAAGGCGAATGTTCACAAAAATAATCGAAAACACCTATCAAAAAAGTTTGGATAACGAAAAATCACGAAGCTAAGCTTCGTCTGGAAAAAATCACAAAGAACCTGAATTGAAAAGGCAACAGGCTTTTATTAATTGGATAGTGATCCTTATTTCTTGAGGATTGCTCAAGTCAGGAAGGTTGATGGCGTGCGATCTTCCTGACTCACTCCGTTCACGCCGTTTTGGAGTCGACCATGAAGAAGCTTCTGATTGCAGCAGCAGTTCTGGCGGTTTCGGGTGCAGCGTTCGCTGGCAGCGGCACGGTATCGACCAGCAATTCGTCGAGCGGCGGTTCGACGATGGCCGGGGTCGTCGGGTTCGGCGTTTTCGGCGCGACCGATTCCGGTGCAGCGCTCGGTGCAGCTGGCGCAACGGCCGGCCATGGCAGCAGCGGCTCGGTCTCGTACACGAACCACACCAACACCTCGCAAGTGGGCGGCTTCGGCTTCGGCGGCGCACAGGCTGGTGGCAACAGCGGCGCGAATGCCGGCTCGATCGGCTGGACGACGCACTACTAAGCGGCGGAGCGTAGCGTTCGTCAATGGCTGGCGGTACGGACGCCGGGTTTCGCTCGATGGGGGGCAGGCCCGGCTCCGCCACCGCCGAACTTACTCACAGCAAGGAATTGCTATGAAAGCCAACGTCATATTTGCGACAGCGCTCACCGTCTTATCGTCGGCTGCATTGGCAGCGGGTTCGTCCACGACCAACCAGACGCAATCCGTTGCGGCTGGTGTTTCAGGGTCGGTGCTGGTCGGTTCCGGCAGCTATACCAGCAATTCGACTTCGACGGCGGGCGCGAATGCAGGCAGTACCGTGACACCCGCTGGTTCCGCCGGCACGGCATCCGCCTTCCACAACTCGACTTCGACGGCCAGCGGTTCGGGCACGAACGGAGGCGCGTTTGCGGCAGGCGGCGGTATCGGTGCCGCAGGCTCGTACGGTGGAAACAGCAGCACGAACGAGAACGCGAATGCGCTATCGGGAGGGGTAACCGCCACGATCGTACTCGGCGCGAACCACTATACGGCTGCGGGCGGAAACGACCAGGGCATTGCCAACGCGGGTGCCGCTGGCCTGACGGGCAGTGGCGGTTCGGGCGCGATTGCGGGCTCGGATCACTTCAACTCGTCGACCGTGTGGAGTACCGGTCCGGCCGGCTCGCCGTCCGCGGCGGGCGGAAGCCAGGGCAGTTCGAGCGCGACCGGAAGCAGTCATTAGTCAGGTGTGGGGGGACCAGTTTCCCAGCGACGCTGGTCTCTTTTCCCCACATTGTTGTCACGTAAGGAGTTGGCATGAAGCAGAAACTGATTGCCGCCGCTCTGATGCTCGCGTCTCTGACGGCGTATGGCGCTGACCGTATTGCCAACGACGTGCAATCGAATTTGCAGACGTCAAACAACCCTGACCAGACAACCAAACCGTCAGAACAACAAACGCTTTCTTCGGGAAGTGCCATCGGCGGACCTGACGCCCAGCAGTGGCAGGGCATGTCGGCCGGCTCATGGTCCCAGCTGGGCAACGGCTGGAAACAGTTCGGGGAAGCAGGCAAAGCTGAAGGGAATCAGGGGAATTAGTACGGTTGCCTGGGTGGGAGGTCAAACCTCGTCCGGAGAGTGAAATGAACAGCAACAGGATCAAGGTGGCATGCGCAGCGATGTTCGCGATGACCACGATTGGCGCCCAGGCGCAAACCGCCGATTCGACTTCGAGCGCGCAGTCGTCGACGTCGTCGACGGCGATCAGCCAGGGCGGCGGCTCGAGCATGAACTCGAACACCACGAGCTCGCGCGGCGGGAACGCCACCAGCTCCAGCGGGGTTCGCAGCAGCGGCAATTCGAGCGTGAACGTGAACGTGACGATGCCGTCCAGCACGAGCGGCGGCTCGAGCGTGACGCCGCAGTCGCTGCAGTCGTCCGGCGCGCCCGGCACCAACCCGTACAACACCCAGTCGGCGGAAAACGTCAATTACTCCGGGACGCAGACGATCAAGACGAACCCCGCGATCCAGGCGCCGGGCCTCACGACCACGCTGTCCGATACCTGCATGGGATCGGTGAGCGTCGGCGTGTCGTTCCCGGGGTTCGGCGCGACGGGCGGCACGACACTGGTCGACCAGGCCTGCGTCCGGCGTCTCGATGCGCGTGAATTCCGTGCGATGGGCCTGACCGACGTGGCGCTTGCGCTGCTCTGCCAGAGCGACGCGAACCGGCGTGCGGTGGAAGCGACCGGGCACCTGTGCCCGGGCACGACCGCGCCGCTCGCCCGTTCGAACGTGGCGCCGAGCGCAGAAGCGACCGTCGCCGACGACGTGAAGTATCACGATCCGATCGTGCGCGACCGCATGGGCCTGCCGCCGCTGGGCGCTGCCGCGCCGGCACCGGCGCAGCCCCGCCCGGTGGCGACGACCTCGGTGCAGGCGGCACCCGTGTCGGTGCCGGTACCGGTGCCCGTGCCGTCGATGGCGCCGATTGCGGCCGCACCGGCTGTTGCAGCCCCGGCGGTTGCAGCTGCCGCACCGGCAGTGG
>NZ_JAAGPM010000166.1:0-15839 GCF_017104865.1 Burkholderia sp. Ac-20349 | reverse complement strand
GCCGCGACGGTCGCCGCAATCGCCGCCAACCTGGCCGCGAATGCTTCGGCTGCCCCCACTGCGCCGGCCGACGTGCCGATGACGCCGTCGGCAGCCGCCGCGCATCACCTGAACGCCGACGACGCTGACATCGACCTGCCGAGCCTGCCCGCGCACGAAGCAGCCGCCGGCCGCCGCACGTGGCGCCCGGGCCCCGGTGCCGCGCCCGCCGCCGGCGGTGAAGCCGATTCGATGTACGAGCGTTCGAAGCTGAACCCCGTGCTCACGTTCGACAACTTCGTGACCGGTAAGGCGAACCAGCTCGCGCGCGCCGCCGCGATCCAGGTCGCGGACAACCCTGGCATCTCGTACAACCCGCTGTTCCTGTACGGCGGCGTCGGCCTCGGCAAGACCCACCTGATCCACGCGATCGGCAACCAGCTGCTGCTCGACAAGGCCGGCGCGCGGATCCGCTACATCCACGCCGAACAATACGTGTCGGATGTGGTGAAGGCGTACCAGCGCAAGGCGTTCGACGACTTCAAGCGCTACTACCACTCGCTCGACCTGCTGCTGATCGACGATATTCAGTTCTTCTCCGGAAAGTCGCGCACGCAAGAGGAATTCTTCTACGCGTTCGAGGCGCTGGTCGCGAACAAGGCGCAGGTGATCATCACCAGCGACACGTATCCGAAGGAGATTTCGGGGATCGACGATCGCCTGATCTCGCGCTTCGACTCGGGCCTCACCGTCGCGATCGAGCCGCCCGAGCTGGAAATGCGCGTCGCGATCCTGATGCGCAAGGCGCAGTCGGAAGGCGTGAACCTGTCGGAAGACGTCGCGTTCTTCGTCGCGAAGCACCTGCGCTCGAACGTGCGCGAACTCGAAGGCGCGCTGCGCAAGATCCTCGCGTATTCGAAGTTCCACGGCCGCGAGATCTCGATCGAGCTGACCAAGGAAGCGCTGAAGGACCTGCTGACCGTGCAGAACCGGCAGATTTCGGTCGAAAACATCCAGAAGACCGTCGCCGACTTCTACAACATCAAGGTCGCCGACATGTATTCGAAGAAGCGCCCCGCGAACATCGCGCGGCCGCGGCAGATCGCGATGTATCTCGCGAAGGAACTCACGCAGAAGAGCCTGCCGGAAATCGGCGAGCTGTTCGGCGGACGCGACCACACCACCGTGCTGCACGCGGTGCGCAAAATCGCCGACGAACGCAGCAAGGACGCGCAGCTCAACCACGAGCTGCACGTGCTGGAACAGACGCTGAAGGGCTGAGCGCGACGCGCGCTTGATAATTCGGCCTCCGCCCCAATTTAAGGGGGGCGGTTCGGTTTTGAGGCACAATACTGGTTTGACCGCCCCGGTGGTGGCGGGCCAAGAGCCCGGCCGGCGGGGCGCTGCGAGGCTGCTGCGCTGCAGGCCGTTACTCAACGAAGGAACTCTATGCAACTGGTCAAGACCGAACGAGACACCCTCCTCAGGCCGCTGCAAACGGTCAGCGGCATCGTCGAACGCCGCCATACGTTGCCGATCCTCGCCAACCTGCTGATCACCAAGAACGGCTCGGACGTTTCGTTCCTGTCGACCGACCTGGAGCTGCAGATCACCACGCGCGCCGATTTCGGCGTCGGCGGCGACCAGGTCGCGACCACCGTCGCAGCGCGCAAGCTGCTCGACATCCTGCGCGCGATGCCTGACGGCCAGGTCACGCTGTCGCTCGCCGACAAGCGCCTCACCGTTCAATCCGGCAAGAGCCGTTTCGCACTCCAGACGCTGGCGGCCGACGAGTTCCCGACCGTCGCGCAGGCGAAGGATTTCGGCGCAACGCTGACCGTCCCGCAGAAGTCGTTCCGCCAGCTGCTCGGCATGGTGCACTTCGCGATGGCGCAGCAGGACATCCGCTACTACCTGAACGGCATGCTGCTCGTCGTCGACGGCGACCAGCTGATGGCCGTGGCCACCGACGGCCACCGCCTCGCGTTCTCGTCGATGAAGCTCGAAGGCGGCACGTTCGGCCGCCAGGAAGTCATCGTGCCGCGCAAGACGATTCTCGAGCTGCAACGCCTGCTCGAAGACATCGACGACACCGTCACCATCGACATCGCGCAAACCCAGGCCAAGTTCACGTTCGGCCAGGTCGAGCTCGTGTCGAAACTCGTCGAGGGCAAGTTCCCCGACTTCCAGCGCGTGATCCCGAAGGCGCACAAGAACACGTTCGAAATCGGCCGTGAAGAGCTGCAGCGTTCGCTGCAACGCGCGGCCATTCTGACCTCGGACAAGTTCAAGGGCGTGCGCTGCATCATCGCGCCGGGCCAGCTGAAGATCATGTCGACCAACGCCGATCAGGAAGAGGCGCAGGAAGAACTGGAAATCGCCTACCAGGGCGATACCGTCGACATCGGCTTCAACGTCACGTATCTGCTCGACGTACTCGCGAACCTGAAGGTCGACACCGTTCAGGTGAGCCTCGGCGACGCCAGCTCGAGCGCGCTGATTACCGTGCCCGAGAACGACGAGTTCAAGTATGTCGTGATGCCGATGCGCATCTGACGCGCGCGACATCACGACACACACCAGGGGGCGGCAAGCCCCTTTGGCGTTTTTATGGCGAACCGACAACCCGTCCCTTTGGTGCCCTAACGGCGCCTTGGACGGGCCAGGAAAACTGGAGCGGCCCGGCGTTTTCGCAAGGAAACGCACCGCGCCGCCGCTTGAGTGGCCTCGCAGAACCGGAAGATATCCATGAGTGAACAGCACAATACGCAACCCGATAACAGCAGCTACGGCGCCTCGTCGATCCAGATCCTCGAAGGTCTGGAAGCGGTGCGCAAGCGCCCCGGGATGTACATCGGCGACACGTCGGACGGCACCGGTCTGCACCACCTCGTGTTCGAGGTGCTCGACAACTCGATCGACGAAGCGTTGGCCGGGTACTGCAACGACATCCACGTGACGATTCACGCCGACAACTCGATTTCCGTGACCGACAACGGCCGCGGGATTCCGACCGACGTGAAGATGAACGACAAGCACGAGCCGAAGCGTAGCGCGGCGGAAATCGTGATGACCGAGCTGCACGCCGGCGGCAAGTTCGACCAGAACAGCTACAAGGTGTCCGGTGGCCTGCACGGCGTGGGTGTGTCGTGCGTGAACGCGCTGTCGAGCTGGCTGCGCCTCACGGTGCGCCGCGACGGCAAGAAGCGGTTCATGGAGTTCCATCGCGGTGTTGCGCAGGATCGCGTGCTCGAGACGGTGGACGGCGTGGAAGTGTCGCCGATGCTCGTGACGGGTGACACCGAGAACCGCGGCACCGAAGTGCACTTCATGGCCGATCCGACGATTTTCGGCACGGTTGAATATCACTACGACATCCTCGCGAAGCGGATGCGCGAGCTTTCGTTCCTGAACAACGGTGTGCGGATTCGCCTCACCGATCTGCGTTCGGGCAAGGAAGACGATTTCGCGTTCGCCGGCGGTGTGAAGGGCTTCGTCGAGTTCATCAACAAGACGAAGACCAACCTGCACCCGACCGTTTTCTTCGCCACCGGCGAGAAGGATGGCGTGGGCGTCGAAGTCGCAATGCAGTGGAACGACAGCTACAACGAGAACGTGCTGTGCTTCACGAACAACATTCCGCAGCGCGACGGCGGCACGCACTTGACCGGCCTGCGGGCCGCGATGACGCGCGTCATCAACAAGTACATCACCGACAACGAAATCGCAAAGAAGGCGAAGGTCGAGACGACCGGCGACGACATGCGCGAAGGGCTGTCGTGCGTGCTCTCCGTGAAGGTGCCGGAGCCGAAGTTCAGCTCGCAGACGAAGGACAAGCTGGTTTCTTCCGAGGTTCGCGCGCCGGTTGAAGAAGTTGTGGCGAAGGCGCTGGAAGAATTCCTTTTGGAAACGCCGATCGACGCGAAGATCATTTGCGGGAAGATCGTCGAAGCCGCGCGTGCGCGCGATGCTGCGCGGAAAGCGCGTGAAATGACGCGCCGCAAGGGCGTGCTCGACGGCATCGGCCTGCCCGGCAAGCTCGCGGACTGCCAGGAGAAAGACCCGGCGAAGTGCGAAATCTACATCGTCGAGGGTGACTCGGCAGGTGGGTCGGCGAAGCAAGGGCGTGACCGGAAGTTCCAGGCAATCCTGCCGCTGCGCGGCAAGGTGCTGAACGTCGAGAAGGCGCGCTACGACAAGCTGCTGTCGTCGGAACAGATCGTCACGCTCGTGACCGCGCTCGGGTGCGGTATCGGCAAGGAAGACTACAACCTCGATAAGCTCCGCTATCACCGCATCATCATCATGACCGACGCGGACGTCGACGGTGCGCACATCCGGACGCTGCTGCTCACGTTCCTCTATCGCCAGATGCCGGACATGATCGAGCGCGGGTACGTGTATATCGCGCAGCCGCCGCTTTACAAGATCAAGGCGGGCAAGGACGAACGGTATCTGAAGGATGACGTGGAGCTCAACGCGCATATGCTGCGGTTGGCGCTGCAAGGGTCGGAGCTGGTGCCTGTTGAAAATGGGGCTGCGATTTCCGGTGATGCGCTTGGCGAGCTGGCGCGGTCGTATCTGCTGTCGCAGAGCGTGATCGAGCGGTTGAGCCGGTTGTATGACCCGGCCGCGCTGGAAGCGGTCATGGACGGGGTGGTGATCGATCTTTCCAATGAGGCTTCGACGGAGGCTTCGGCTAAGGCGCTGCACGCTGCGTTGCATGATGAAGCGCTGAAGAACGAAGTGCGTGTCGTGCCTTCGTATGACCCGGTTCGCGAACAGCGGTCGCTGCATGTCGAGCGTACGCATCACGGTAACGTGCGGGTTTCGGTCATCGACCAGGAATTCCAGCACACGGCGGATTATCAGCAGCTCGTGACCACCGCGAATACGTTCAAGGGGCTTATTGGCGAAGGTGCGGTCATCAAGCGCGGTGAGCGCAGCATGGCCGTGGCGGACTTCAAGAGTGCGATGAAGTGGCTGCTGGCGGATGCCGAGCGGAACGTTTCGAAGCAGCGGTATAAGGGGCTCGGCGAGATGAACCCCGAGCAGCTGTGGGAAACGACGATGGATCCGGCTGTGCGACGACTGCTGCGTGTGCAGATCGAAGACGCGATTGCTGCGGATGGGATCTTTACTACCCTCATGGGGGATGATGTGGAGCCGCGGCGGGCGTTTATCGAGTCGAATGCGTTGCGGGCGGGGAATATTGACGTTTAACAAACCCTGAACATATCCGTACAAAGCAAGAAAGCAAGGCCCATAAGTTTTTCAACTTGTGGGCCTTTTGTATTGAGCAAAAGGATCCGCAATAAGGCTACTCTTGCGAGAATCGAAGGTGCGTTATACGGATGAATTCTGGAGAAACCACCAATGACTACCATCGTGAAGCGAGGTATCACCGAAGAGTACTGGGGCCTCATGAGCGAGGATCGCAAGCTTGGCTGGGAGCTGTTAACGAGGATGTTGGCCATCGTTCTTGCCTTGTTCGTTACGAAGACAGGCGTAACGGCCATCGATTGGGCGATCGGAGCATTCACGGGATTTACGCCACTCATTATCCTTCGGAGTCAACGCTCCTTCCGGAAGTACAGCGAGAGCGTACGGAAGCGTCTCCTCGGGGCAGTTGTCTTTCTCGGCAGCTCTGGCCCGATAGTCCTCGGGTTGCTCTACTTCGGCATTGCGCTTCTGAGCGGGGTATTCCAAACCTACGCGACGGAAGTCGCACCACTCCGTCATCGCCCCGACCCAATCGTTGCCAACGTCATGCTGGGCATGCTTCTTATCGCCGCCCCGATCGCAGGAGTGAAGGTTTGGCGCAACCTTAAACTGGGTGAACTCATTTTTGCTTTACCGAAACGCTTGCTCAAACGATTGGTGCTTCAACGGAAGTACGTAACGGACAACTTCTTCACCTTCGCGCACTTCGAGCTGTCCGTCCAGATACTCGGCTTTATATACGCGTCGGCATGTGCCGGAATCATCAAGGTCTACTTGGATCTCTTCCTTCCGAAGTAACACTCTCAACTCTATTAGGCATACCAGCTTCAATATTCCGACACAGCGCCTCATGTGGCGGTTCTCTGGGGCGCTCGACTGCTTTTTCGCATGAACATATCATGCTTAATTTTTTTACTTTTTAAACAGACTATTTTCTAGGTCAGAATCAAGTGTGCGCACCGGAAAACTCGCCCTCGAATCTGTCCACGATTCCTAAATTCTCGAGGATAACGTGTCTACCATACTACTAATCACCTCCGCGATATCAGCGATTCTCGCATGCTTTGCCAGTTTGCACAAAGATCGCATCAAAGACGGTCACAATCCGCACATTCTTAAGGCCATTAGAATTTCAGCACTTGCATCATGTATGGTCGTGGTCGTTGCTCTCTTTAACCAGTACTATGCGCGCCAGCAGGCTAGTGCATTGCGTGCTGAACAACTTCGGCTTACTGTCCTCACGAGTTTATCCGACTACCGTGTTCAGATACTCGATGATTTTGTATGGCTTCTGACGCATTCGACAACAACGAAAAATTATCTGAATTACGAGACTGCAAGAACGTCGTCAGCTGAGGCTGCAGCCACTCCAGACTGGCAAACCATGGCTCCTGACGTGCTACGCTCAGAGCTTATCAAGTCGAGGTCTGCGTTTGATCAACTGCAGACGATCTCACGGGATATCCTGATGGCAGCGACAACCTATCCATCAATGGTGCCCAAGCCTCTGGTTGACTGGGCGGCCGTCACATTAGAATTAAAATTTTCGGACCTTCCCAAGTTCATAGACTCGTATCACCCTACACCTCAGTCGTTACATTATGCGCAATTAACCGGACGAGCAGTGGGTGCGATAACGGATGGAATCATGAGTTCCGCAGCAGTCGTTACAAAGTAGCCATCTATAATTTTAAGCACGCAATCTGGCCGATCTGAGTGGTCCAACATCAAACGGCGACGCCTTCTGAACACGAAGAAATAATTCGGCTGGCGCGAACGTCGTAGCTCGCTCCTGATCTCGCCACCACGCCGACACACAATTCACATTCAGGCCATAAAAGTGCGCCACTTCCGATTGTAAGTGTCTCGGTTCCAGTCTTTCCGCCACCACCTATAACCGGAATTCATTTGTGAAATTCCTGATGTCTCGTCGGCGGCCTCGCACTTTGTGCCTTCTATTTCTTCTGACTTCCACCTCAATCTGTGTGGATCAAATTGCCGTCAATAAGCTTTCATGAACTGACGTTGCTGAGGCAACGCTTTCACACGACGAGACAGTGCGGTACGAAGGTCGATTGACAACGCGCGGTCCAGCCAACGCATCGGCGAAACGATATTTTACATCGCATTGTTGTCGAACTTGAAATAATCTCAGCAACTCGCAATCGCATCCTTGCTCGCCCCGGAAAATCTGGCTTGTACCTTCGGCCCAAACAAGTCGATCGGGAATATACCTGGCGGCGTAGCGCATCGAATCGGCGACACTACTTCGCGGTCGACACGGTAACGCTAGGGCCAGCCCCTTTGGCGAATTGCCTCAATCACGGCGCCACACAAGCTGCATCTCGTCGCACTTTCATGGCCCAACACGCACTCAAACAGTACGGTACATGAGCGCTTAATTCGTGTGAGTTAAACTATGGCGGGGAACTGATCAGGGATAGCACTTTTTGCTGCCCTATACAAAAAAAGAGCGGTGGAGCGAATGACCAAGACGCATGAGATGATTCCGGGAGCCCGTAGGCTGATTGGCTCCCTTCGGGATTTGGGGTATGACTTTGTTTCGGCGGTTGCCGACATCGTCGACAATTCGATTAGTGCGCACGCGAAAACGGTCTCCATAAACGTACACTTTGCGGGTGATGATTCGTGGGTCTGCGTCGCCGACGATGGGGATGGCATGAGCCCCGCCGCGCTCCGTGAAGCGATGCGGTACGGTGCTGACCGATCATATGAATCGGACGAGCTTGGCAAATTTGGGCTGGGTCTGAAGACTGCATCCATGAGCCAATGTCAGCGCCTTATCGTCGCAACACGATCGGGCCAAAGTCGAGCACGCATAACGGCTTACTGTTGGGATCTGTCCCACATCGCCAAGACCAATCGCTGGGAAATTACGGCCGTTGACACGAAGACGTTCAAACCCGACCTAGCACTTACGCTACGCGCGAGCACTGGGACCGTCGTCCTTTGGCAACGTCTTGACCGTATCTTGGCCTATCAATATGGAAAAAGCGCCAAAAACAGAATTGCCGGCATGTGCCGGGAATTGGAACAACACCTGGCGATGGTGTTTCACCGCTTCCTTGCTGGTGAGGTCCGCGGCAAGCGGCTGACTATCCTACTAAACGGCAACCCGATTCGTCCTTGGGATCCATACGCTCGGCACGAGCTGCGCACTGTCGCGCTGGAGCAACAATCCATTGAAGTCGAGAATGGCGCTACATCCAGTACCGTAACGATTTCGCCATATGTTTTGCCTGCACAAGCTCTATTTTCCACTCCCGCTGCCTTCAATGCGTCGGCCGGTCCACGCAAATGGAATCGCCAGCAAGGCTTGTATATCTACCGTGCCGACAGACTTATTCAGAGTGGTGGATGGAGCGGCTTGCGAACTCTTGACGAGCATACGAAACTTGCCCGTATCGCCATTAGCTTCGGAACAGATCTGGATGAAACTTTCAAGATTAACGTTGCAAAAATGAAAGTTCAGCTTCCGCCCGCACTGAGAACTGCACTCTTGGAATCACTCGGACCAGTGATTAAACGGGCGAATAAAGCCTATCGAGAAAACAGCAAGAGCAGTGAAAAATCGACACAAAATCCTAATGCGGATCGGACACCACCTCCAAAACCTTTGCCGCCCAATTCTCGCGAATTTCACACCAAGACAATCACAACATTTGACATTAGAAAGTCCGCCGAATCCGAAACCACCCAACTCAACGCGTACGAACCAAGAAAAATCGACTGCGTCGAAATCGCTCAGCTCGAAGCCGCATTTAAGATTATTGCTGACAATGCAACTCCTGAGGAAGCAAAGGTATTAATGCCACTCGTCGACCGAATTAAGCGTCAAGCTGGGCTGCAACAGCATTTAAACATCGAACAGGATTCTGACAATGTCAATTTCGCCTGAACAGGAACACGCGTTGCGCACTGGCCGCACTCTCCTCGAGCTCGGCTTCACAATTGAAACTGTTGTCACCAATTCGTTAATCCCTGCCAGTCTACGCGACTGGTTGCAAGAACAGCTTATTTGTGAGAAAAACAGGACGCTCCGACCAGTCCGCGTCATCTCTGCAGAGCCAGATCGTGCCGATTGGCTGACCTCACTCGATCGCTCCACATGGTATTACTGGAATACTCTGCGGACATACTTATTGGCCGTTAAAGGTTGGGGCACCCCGACGCTGCGCTCTCTCGACGACAGCTCCGATCGGATCCTTCGTCAGCTCGCACCACCTAGTACGGGGTCTTTCGACATCCGAGGCTTAGTGCTCGGATACGTACAAAGTGGAAAGACCGCCAACTTCACCGCACTAATCGCAAAAGCAGCCGATGCGGGTTATCGTCTCATTATCGTTCTGTCCGGCATTGATAATGGTCTTCGTCGCCAGACCCAACTGCGTCTCCACAAGGAGCTAGTAGGATACTCCGATAATCGCCCAGGTTCCGTCCGACTACCGCCAGTCGGCCAACAATGGCACCAGTTCACGTCGGATGATTTCGATGGCGATTTTCGTGCTGGCCTTGCGAATCATGCTGCACTTCAAGGATCGCAACCTGTCCTGCTAGTGGTCAAGAAGAACGGTGCAGTGCTGCGCAGACTACTGGATTGGTTGCAAGCTTCTCCGGCCGAAGTCCGATCCAATCTACCTACACTAATTGTCGACGACGAAGCGGATCAGGCAAGCATTGATGTGCGTGGTAGCTACCAAACAGAATCTAACGCTCATGAGGAAGACTTGGAAGAATCAGAGCGGGAAGAGGAAGAATTCGAGCCGCCATCTGTTATCAACGGTCTGATTCGCTCTCTGTTAAGTACGTTCGGAAGGCGTGCGTATGTCGCATACACTGCTACACCATTTGCAAATGTCCTGATACCTCACGACACCTACGATAGAAGTGTCGGGGCAGACCTTTACCCCAAAGACTTCATCATCGACCTCCCGAAGCCGGAGGGGTATTTCGGCGCCGAGGAATTCTTTGGTCGATTGGATCCGCAGTCTGGCGAAGAAGTGGACGGCCTGGACGTTTTGCGCCCAGTAAGCATCGATGACTTAGAGGCTATTAATGGTGGCGAATATATTCCGGAAAGCTTGGAAAATGCACTGCACTCCTTCGTTTTGGCTGGAGCGACCCGAGCACTGCGAGGAGATCGAGCAAAACCCGCGACGATGCTCATTCATACGCACCATACCGTCGCCGCTCAAAATCGGATGTGCAAACTCATAGAGGAAAGATTCAGCGAATTACGAGACGAATGGCGTTATCAGCGCGGCCATGGAATTAGAACTCGCCTCGAAAATCTTTGGAATTCAGATTTCCGACCAACCACACAAGCGTCACATCTCGACCGAGATACTGATTTCGAGACTATCGAGCCTCATATTGGCCCATTCTTTGAAACCGTCGAAGTTCGTGAAATCAATAGCAAAACCGGAGAGGTTCTTGATTACGACAAAGAACCGGAGCTGAAAGCAATCGCGATTGGTGGAAACCGCTTAGCGCGCGGCCTGACCCTAGAAGGTCTCTTGGTAAGTTACTTCGTGAGGCGAACTGTCATGTATGACACCCTCATGCAAATGGGGCGCTGGTTTGGCTATCGTGGCGGATACGAAGATCTGACAAGAATTTATACGACAACGGAATTGTCCGAGTGGTTTGCGGACATGGCTCTTGTCGAACATAGACTCAGAGAGGATCTTCGCATCTATGAAGATAAGGGGCTACTTCCGATCGATGTGGGCGTGCGGATACTTGCCCATCCCTCAATGCAGGTAACAAGTGCTTTGAAGCGTCGCTTTGCATCCGGCACTACAATTTCGCAGACGTACTCAGGTGCGTTGGAGCAGACGTTCAAATTCCCGTTCTCCGATATAAACAGACTTTCGTCATTGGCAGAAGCCAATGCTGCAGAAACTCGACGCTTCCTCGAATCACTTGGTGACCCTAACACCAATACAAAATTCGGCCCGCTTTGGCAGAAAATCTCTGCTGCTGAAGTTATCGATTTCCTTGGTAGTTATACTGTAGATAGCGAAATTGGTAATATTTCTGGGCCGCTCATACAGCGCTACATCCGCCAGCAAAATACCGTCGGGGAACTAGTCAACTGGACAGTTGCCGTTCGAGGACGAAATGTAGAGGGCGCCGGACTTGGTTACGCAACGTGGTGTCCAGGTGATGCAAAGGTTTGGAACTTGAGCCGGACCCGGATTCGCCATACTGACTCCATGGGCGTTATAACGAATCCGGGAGACGAGGGTCTCGGTCTCACCGAAGACGAAGAACTCAAGCGTAAGGAGCTGCAGGATCGGGGTAACGAACGCGACGAAAATCGACTGGCGCGCTTGGCTCGTGCCCCCGAGAATGGGCTGATCATCCTCTACCCGATTAGCAAAGCGTCCGGCATCGACCAGCCAGGTCGCAACCGCGAACCTCTGTACGCTAATGTGAATTCAGAATTGGCGCGCGATCTCGTTGGTGTTGCAATCTCTTTTCCTGAGGCGCGAGAACCACAAGTTGTGTTCCAGGCATACCTTGAGGGGACCGTGGCATGGAGACCAATCGAATGAATGAATTCCAGTCGCTTGAATGGGATCGTCTCCCGCATACAACGGCTCATGCAGATGACCTCCTTCATGTCCGGAAAGCCAACCCCAGTTGGAGTGACGATGTCCTCATCGCCGTTGATGCGTACGGTCACCGGCATCTGCTCATCACTGTCGAGGACAACGCCCCCCCCCTCACGGATAATGATAGCCGCGGCGTGAGAGTGGCTCTAAAGGAACTACGAGATCAGAATAACGATATCGCCCGTTATATCGACATTGAATGTCTTGATCCCGCAGGTCACGCCGCACTGGACATCGTAGCGATGGAGATTGCATCCGCCCTAAAGGCAGGAAGCTCGATTCGCAAGTCAGACCTCGTCACTGGCATCATCGGGAAGTGGCGCAGCTTCTGGTCCGCTCCTACTAGGAAAATGTTGTCCAAGGACGAACAGATTGGCCTCTTTGGCGAGCTTTGGTTTCTCGTGACGTGGCTATTTCCGACGGTTGGCGCCAACGCTACCACTGCATGGCGCGGCCCAAGAGGTAGCAGACACGATTTCGAGGCTCCAGGAGCGTCAGTTGAAGTCAAAACCACTCTTTTTTCGAAACCCAAACATCGAATCGCGTCACTCGAGCAATTGGTCGGACCAGAAAGAGGACCCCTGTACCTCCTGAGCGTTCAGCTCCGTGAAGAGGGCGGTGCGACCAACTGCGTGCCATCCCTCGTGTCTGCTTGTCGGCAGTTCCTCGAATCCCACCCCACTCAATTAAACCACTTCGAGGACACACTCTATCGAACTGGCTACTCAGACATTTTTTCCGAAGACTACGCAAGGTTCAGACTACGCGTTGTCGAGCAGGGGATGTATCATGTCGCTGGTCGTTTTCCCCGGCTCGTTCCCTCCTTGTTTCTCGAGGGAGTACCAGACGGTGTGGGCAAGATATCGTATGAAATTGACTTAAGCGGATTCTCTGATTGCCTGCTTGGACGACGCTCAGATGCACTCGGTCACCAACTTCATCCATTTGCTGAACATCCTGCCTCCCCCTGACAAGGTACGCGTGTCACGTGGCAATCTAGGGGCAGTCAAGTGACTGACATCGTCACTCGTGCGAAACGCAGCCAAATGATGGCAGGAATACGAGACAGACATACGAAACCTGAACTGGTGGTTCGCCGGGTACTGCATTCCGCCGGTTTCCGCTACCGACTTCATCGCAGAGATCTGCCGGGCACCCCCGATCTTGTGCTACCGAAGCATCGAGCTGCGATCATGGTTCATGGCTGTTTCTGGCACGTTCACGAGGGGTGCAGATTTGCCACTACACCTGCCTCAAACAGCGAATTCTGGCGCGAGAAGCTAACAAGAAATCGCGAAAGAGATCGTCGACAGCTTGAGGCCTTGCAATCCCTCGGATGGCGCGTACTGGTTGTTTGGGAATGTTCAACGAGAACTGGTGAACTCCGAGATCATCTTCAACAGGAATTGATCCGATGGCTTAACAGTAACGAGGAGTTCGGAGAACTCCCCGCTGCTCCAGCTGATCCTCTTCAAGGCTCGGCAAAAAGATCCCATGCCAGCCGCGGCTGAACAGCAGCTCGCTTGGGCAGTTGCAAGAAGCTTGCGACTGATTCGCCCAGTTGCTTCGCCAGAAATGGCGGTACCGCATTGCCGACCTGGTGATACTGCTGCGTACGAGTTCCTTCGAAAAAGTAATTGTCCGGGAACGTCTGGAGGCGCGCCGCCTCGCGGACGGTAAGACTGCGACACTGCGACGGATCGTGGTGAATGTAGTAGTGCCCGTCTTTGGAAATATGCGACACGATCGTGGTTGATGGCGCACCGGAAATCTGGACTCTGAATCGATCGTCAAACGGCACGTTCTCATCAT
This sequence comes from Burkholderia sp. Ac-20349, assembly GCF_017104865.1. NCBI lineage: Bacteria > Pseudomonadati > Pseudomonadota > Betaproteobacteria > Burkholderiales > Burkholderiaceae > Burkholderia > Burkholderia sp. Ac-20349. The sequence continues at coordinate 2,184 of NZ_JAAGPM010000166.1, read as the reverse complement.
CCACGTTGCGGTGATTCGGCAACAGTCCGGGAGGAAACATGTTCAGTTTGGGAGAGTACTGATATTCCTTTGCATAGCACGAAGCAAACAGGTATCGATGCAAGTCGGAAACCATGTGGCCACGTGACTCGTGCTGGCAAACACCACCGATGCGGCCATCGTGTATCCATGAAGCAAGGTTATCCGCCAGCCCCCGCGGTGCCCGCATGTCCCGTGGGATGAATCGCCCACCAACGCTGCTGAGGCGTTGAGCCTGATTTGCCGCGTCCATCATCAGACTTTCTATGTTTGTACGGACAGGCGATCTCCAGCCTTTGAGACCAGACTTTGCAGTCTTGAGCGCGCGAAGCCAAGCTTCTGCAGAGTCTGCCTCCTTCGACAGTTTGCTGCGCAACTTGGGGAGGCCAGCGAGTATATCGCGCACACTCACGCGATCCTGACGACGGTCGAGCAAGTCATGAGTCTGACCTGCCCGATCGGAGCGAACACCCAGCAGGATCACGCGATGGCGCATCTGAGGAACGCCAAAATCCTCGGCCCTGATGATGTATTCCTCGGGAGCCAGTCCGCCCGGACGCGACGCAGTCACGAATGAACGAATATCGTAATGAACTCCAGGAGCCGGTTCGGAAAGATCGTCGTATATACGTTCAAAGATGCGTTGACCATTGTGCGTGGACGTGAGCATTCCTTTCACGTTTTCCATTACGAAAACTGCCGGCTGAAAGTCGCGAATGATCCGCAGATACTCTCTGTAAAGGAAGTGCTTGGGATCGCTTTCGAACTCCGGATCAACGTTGCGACGGCGCGACCTGCCCGCGAGCGAATATGCCTGACAAGGCGGGCCACCTATGAGTACCCAGTCGTCGTGCCCATTGATCGCTCTTCTAATAAGCGAGTCAATCTCCGCCTCCGGGGTCACGCCCAGTTCGAGGCAGTGTGCTTCTTGCGTAGCTAACTCCAGTGCATGCGCAACAACTCGATCATTGAAGAAGGTCGCTCGATCGATGTCGCCTCGAACATAGTCGTAGTACACGTCCGGAATTTCTTCGCGCGCTAAAGCGCGATACAACGCCCGTAGCATCAGCGTCTGATGAGCTACGGCGTCTTTTTCGATCGATACCTGAATGTCGAACACGCGATTCCCGTCGGCATCGCGCACGGCGGAAAAGCCCTCACCCAGACCTCCTGGGCCGGCGAACAGGTCTACAACGGGAATGGTCATTTTGCTTGCTGAAAGTGAATCCTGAAACGTGCCGAAACTTTACCAGGTCCGGGTCGAACAGTCTCCTGTTTGTTGATGCTTGGCGCCAGTCAGGAGAATACGAAGAGACGCTCGTCGACACAGAGCCATTGTCTGACAACCCCGCCCCATCCGGCTCTATGCCGTTCGGCTATTCCGAGCGCCCCTACGGTTTCGAAGCACAAGATCCAGTAGACTCAATACGCATCACCGAAAAAAGCGCGGGCCGCATGGGCTGCCACCCATACGACCCGCTGACCACAACCAACTCAATACAGGAGTCGGAAATGGCTAACGCCTATAGTAAGTCACGTCCCAAGAAGCTCAAACAGTATCCCAAGGTTGAGCTGACCCTCGGCAACAAGCCTGACCTTCCCCAGGAAGGCCAACCATACATGCCATGGATGCGCGCCATCGACGCGCATTTCGAGATGTTCGGATTCAAGCCGGGTGATCGCGTCTATCTTCGGTTCAACTTTGAGTCCCGAAGGGTCATCATCACGCCCGACTACAACGCGCTGAACTGGCGAGAGCAGCCCTATGGGGCAGCTGCTCAAGAAGAGGAAGAGGAGCTGGAACGCGCAGCGCTGGCCCCTTTGCGCCGCTATGTTGACTGGTGATGGCTTGGCCTGAAACACTTCGGCGCGCGCCTTGATGCAAATGGTCCGCGGCGGCGCTGCAAGTAACGTCAACAACCGTCACAACAGACGAAAAGTTGCGTCCCGCTCTCTCGGCATTCGACGGCATCGCAAGCATCTGGGCATGCGGCACGACAAGCATCCATGCCGAGTACTCCACACGTATTTCCGTCGCTGAAATGCAAAAACCCCCGCCTTTCGGGCGGGGGTTCTTGGCTTAGGGAGCCTGACGATTACCTACTTTCACACGGGAATCCGCACTATCATCGGCGTAGAGTCGTTTCACGGTCCTGTTCGGGATGG
>NZ_JAAGPM010000165.1:0-16269 GCF_017104865.1 Burkholderia sp. Ac-20349 | reverse complement strand
CTGGCGATTGGTGCGGTGCTCTTCACCACCGTCGTCGTGGCGCTCGTCACCCACTGGCTGGTGCCCGCCTTGCCCTGGGCAGCGTGCGCGGCCTTGGGCGCACTGGTCGCGCCGCCGGATGCGGTGTTCCGGCCCGCCCAAAAACCCGATGCTGCGCTGCGCCACTCCTGTACAATTCGCCGTGTTTCAACCGTTCCCAGCCAGAGCCGCCGCCATGTCCGAGCCCATCGACCTCTCGCAGATCGCCCCCACGCTGAAAGCAGAAATCCTCGCCGAGGCGCTGCCGTACATCCGCCGTTACCACGGCAAGACCGTGGTCATCAAATACGGCGGCAACGCGATGACGGAAGAGCGGCTCAAGCAAGGCTTCGCGCGCGACGTGATCCTGCTGAAGCTGGTCGGCATCAATCCGGTGATCGTCCACGGCGGCGGTCCGCAGATCGATTACGCACTGAAGAAGATCGGCAAGGCCGGTACCTTCATCCAGGGCATGCGTGTCACCGACGAAGAGACGATGGAAGTCGTCGAATGGGTGCTCGGCGGCGAAGTGCAGCAGGACATCGTGATGCTGATCAACCACTTCGGCGGCCACGCGGTGGGCCTGACGGGCAAGGACGGCGGCCTGATCCACGCACGCAAGCTGCTGATGCCGGACCGCGACAACCCGGGCCAGTACATCGACATCGGCCAGGTCGGCGAAGTCGAGGCGATCAACCCGGCGGTCGTGAAGGCGCTGCAGGACGACGCATTCATCCCGGTGATCTCGCCGATCGGCTTCGGTGAGGATGGCCTGTCGTACAACATCAACGCCGACCTCGTCGCGGGCAAGCTCGCCACGGTGCTGAACGCCGAGAAGCTGTTGATGATGACCAACATCCCGGGCGTGATGGACAAGGACGGCAACCTGCTGACCGACCTGTCCGCGCGCGAGATCGACGCGCTGTTCGAAGACGGCACGATCTCCGGCGGCATGCTGCCGAAGATTTCGTCGGCACTCGATGCCGCGAAGAGCGGCGTGAAGTCGGTGCACATCGTCGACGGCCGGATCGAGCACTCGGTGCTGCTGGAAATCCTGACCGAGCAGCCGTTCGGTACGATGATCCGCTCGCATTGAGACCACGCAGCAAGACCGCCACACCCGACTTGCCGGCCCCGCTGCGGCGCCGGCGCGTGTCGCGCAGCCGGCCCCGCGCCGGCGCGCCGGTGTGGCTGTTCGATCTCGACAACACCCTGCACCACGCATCGCACGCGATCTTTCCCGAGATCAACCGCGCGATGACGCAGTACATCATCGACGCGCTGCAGGTCGAGCGCGCCGAAGCCGACCGCCTGCGCAACGGCTACACCGAGCGCTACGGCGCCGCGCTCCTCGGCCTCACGCGCCATCATCCGATCGACCCGCACGACTTCCTGCGCGCGGTCCATACGTTTTCCGACCTGCCCGCGATGCTGCGCGCCGAACGCGGGCTGGCGCGCATCGTCGCCGCGCTCCCCGGGCGCAAGTTCGTGCTGACCAATGCGCCGGAGAACTACGCGCGCGCGGTGCTGCGCGAGCTGCGCATCGAGCGGCTGTTCGAGCGCGTGATCGCGATCGAGCACATGCGCGACCGCCGCACGTGGCGCGCGAAGCCCGATCACACGATGCTGCGCCGGACGCTGCGCGCCGCGAACGCGCGCATGGCCGACGCGATCCTCGTCGAGGATACGCGCGGCCACCTGAAGCGCTACAAGCGTCTCGGCATCGGTACGGTGTGGATCACCGGCCACCTGCCTGGCCATTTGCCGACCACCGGTCGCCCGCACTATGTCGATCAACGCATTCGTTCGCTAAAATCGCTCCGACTGGGCACACGATCGGGGCGACAGAAATGCAGCCGACTTACCCGCAGGACCAAGCCGTAACGGAAAGCCAGGCCACACCCACCCGCGCTCGCCCGAAACCGGGCGAGCGCCGCGTGATGATCCTGCAGACGCTCGCGGCGATGCTCGAGGCCCCCAAGCCCGAGAAAATCACGACCGCCGCGCTCGCGGCGCGGCTCGACGTGTCGGAGGCCGCGCTGTACCGGCACTTCGCCAGCAAGGCGAAGATGTACGAAGGGCTGATCGAGTTCATCGAGCAGGCGCTGTTCGGGCTCGTCAACCAGATCGTCGCGAAGGAGCCGAACGGCGTGCAGCAGGCACGCACGATCGCGCTGACGATGCTCAACTTCGCCGCGAAGAACCCCGGCATGACGCGCGTGCTGACCGGCGAAGCGCTGGTCGGCGAGGACGAGCGGCTGACCGAGCGCGTGAACCAGTTGCTCGACCGCATCGAGTCGACCGTCAAGCAATGTCTGCGGGTTGCGCGCACGGAGGCGGTCGCGCCCGACGGCACGGCGCCGTTCGCGCTGCCGGCCGACTACGATCCCGCGGCCCGCGCGAGCCTGCTCGTCAGTTACGTGATAGGCCGGTGGCACCGCTTCGCGAAAGGCGGGTTCCAGAAATCGCCCGGCGAACAGGCCGATCCGCATTTGCGGCTGATCCTGCAGTGACGCAGGCGCGGCGGTACCGATTGCGCGGCCTCTCCGCCGCCAGGCCCCGCCATCCCCGTTTCGACCGACCGACGTACACACAACCCGCCTGACCGCCCGGCCACACGAGCGAACGGACAGGGGCATCGGCGGGGAGCGCCGTCGTGGCCCGTCGGCAATCCTGGCGTAGCCGCAGGCCATCGCACACCGCCACAATAATCTGTAGTCCTTCTCATTTGGCGGCCCGTCGGGCAGATGCCGAATCGTCTCCCTAAAGGCGCCTTTGATGCCCGACAGCTTCCGCGGCACGTCTGACGCGCAGCGATCCACAAAAGTCAAATCTCCGTAACGCTTGGCGCCGCTGCAGCGGCATTTGTCTGTCTTTAAAGAAATTTAGGACATGACTTAACGATTTTTTTCGCTCCTTTCGTAATCGTCCAATTCTTTCAATTCCCCTTCATGGAAACAATGTCACCTGTTTCACGCATCTGTTGCCCGCAAGTCTTCGCCGCGTCGGCAAACAGTTTGAGCGAAACGTCCGTGCGTCCATTTTCGACGCAAGACCAACACCAACAGGTACTTCAATGTCCAAGAAAGCACTTTCCACCTTGCTGGCAGCAGCAGGTCTCTTCGCTGCCGCGTCGGCAGCCCACGCGGCCGACGGCACGATCACGATCACCGGCGAAATCACCGCCCAGACCTGCACGATCTCGGGTGACGGCGGCGGCAAGGATTTCACCGTCACGCTGCCCACCGTGGCGACTTCGGCACTGTCCGCACCGGGTTCGACGGCGGGCCGCAAGCCGTTCCGCATCGCGCTGTCCAACTGCTCGCCGAACTCGGGCAACGCGTCGGTGTATTTCGAGCCGGGCACGACCGTCAACCCGCAGACGGGGCAGCTGTTCAACGCCACGGGTGATGCAAAGAACGTCGAAGTCGGCCTGCTGAACAAGGATGGCTCGAACATCAAGCTCGGCGTGGCCCAGGCGGGACAGAACTCGCAGACGGTGCCGATCGCGGGTGGGGCGGCAACGCTCGACTACTACGCGCAATACGTCGCGACCGGCGGCGCCGCCGGCGCAGGCACGGTCGGTACGTCGGTGATGTATTCCGTGTCGTATCAGTAATCCGCGTCCACGGCCCGCGTTCGTGCAGCAGGTACGGCGCGGGCCGCGCCGGGCCGGTAACGCGCATCTGTTTATCTACAAGGGAAATTCGGTGATGGAAATGCCAACGAACTGGCGCTCGAGCGTGAGTGCCGCCGTGCTGGTTGCTTCGCTGTCCAGCGCCGGCGCAGCCGACGCAAGCGTGGTGATCAACTCGACGCGCGTCGTCTATCAGGAGAAGGAGCGCGAGGTCACGGTGAAACTGACCAACGATGGCGACCGGCCGTCCCTCGTGCAGGCCTGGATCGACGACGGCAACGCCAACGCGCTGCCGGACGACTCGAAGGTGCCCTTCATGCTGACGCCGCCGCTGTTCCGCCTCGATCCGAACAAGGGGCAAAGCCTTCGGCTGATCTACTCGAAGGAGCCGCTCGCGCAGGACAAGGAGACGCTGTACTGGCTCAACGTACTCGACGTCCCGCCGCAGGCGACCAACGATCCGGATGCGCCGAACCTGCTGCAGCTCGCGTTCCGTTCGCGCATCAAGCTGTTCTTCCGTCCCGCTGCACTGCAGGGCGTGGCGGACGAGTCGGCCGAGAAGGTGACCTGGAATTTCGCGCCGAAGGCCGGCGGCGGTTATGCGCTGCAGGCAACGAACCCCACGCCTTACCACGTCACGTTCACCAAGCTGACCGTCAGGTCCGGCGGCACGACGTGGGCCAACGACAAGGGCGGCATGGTCAAGCCCGGCGCTTCCGAGCAATTCGACGTCGGCCACGTGTCGGCACTACCCGCCGCACCACTCGAGGTCGACTACACGTTCCTCAACGATTACGGCGCAGGCATCGAAGGCAAGTACGCACCGAAAGCCGCGCACTGACGCGCCGCCGACCTTCCTGAATCAACGCAGTCTCTGAGCGGCGTGCGGCAACCGCACTGGCGCCGGTGCGGCGTCGTTTCAACCATGAATTGTATTCACTAATCCATTTAATTCATGCAAGCGAATCATCACATTCAGCCACAGGAAACCCTGCCGGGTTTCACGCTCAAGCCGAGCTATCTGTTCATGATGGCGGCGCTCGGCGGCTGGACTGCCGATGGATTCGCCGCCGACGCATCGACCGCGTCCGCCGATCGCGTCCAGGTGGCCCAGGTCCACTTTGACGACACGCTGATGATGAAGCCGCGCGGGCAGCGGCTCGACCTCGAACAGTTTGCGCAAGGCAATCCGGTCGCGGCAGGCGACTATCTGGTGGACATCTACGTCAACGGGACGTGGAACGGCAAATCCACCGTGCGCTTCAGCACGAAGGCCGGCGCGCGGAACGCGACGCCATGCTTCGATCGGGACCTCGTGAGCCGGCTCGGCCTCGATGACACCGCACTGACCGACGCCGCGCGCGCCGAACTTGTACGGATACAGGCCGGCGAGTGCACGGACATCGACAAGCTGGCTGCCGACGCGACGTACGAATTCGACATGTCGGACCTGCGTTTCAACGTCAGCATTCCGCAAGCGGTGCTGATGCGCAATCCGCGCGGCTACGTGAGCCCGGCGCTGTGGGACAGCGGCGTGCCGAGCGCGACGCTCAAGTACAACGCGAACGCCTTCCGCAATTTCTCGTCGGGCACGGAAAGCACGCAGGCTTTCGTCGGGTTGAACGCGGGCGTGAACATCGGAAACTGGCATTTCCGGCACAGCGGCAGCTATAGCGCGCAATCGCAGGGCGACAACCGCTACCAGAGCCTCAATACCTACGTACAGCGCGACCTGCCGGCATGGCGCAGCCAGTTGAAGATCGGCGAGACCTATACCGACGGCACGCTGTTCGACAGCGTGGGCCTGCGCGGCATCACGCTCGAGTCCGACGACCGGATGCTCCCCGACTCGATGCGCGGCTATGCGCCGGTGATTCGCGGCATCGCGACGAGCAACGCGCACGTCAGCGTCACGCAAAACAGCGCCGTGTTGTACGAAACGAACGTCGCACCGGGGCCGTTCGAAATCAACGACCTGTATCCGACGGGCTACGGCGGCAATCTGCTCGTCACCGTCACCGAGGCGGACGGTCAGAAACACAGCTTCACGGTGCCTTATGCGGCGGTCGTGCAATCCCTGCGCCCAGGCATCTCGCGCTTCGGGTTCGCATTGGGCCAACTGCGCGAGGCGCAGTTCGATCGCCACCCGAGTGTTGCGCAGGCCACGTACCAGCGCGGCATCAATAACCTGATAACGGGCTATGTCGGGGCAATCGCCGCGGAAAACTATCTGGCCGGCCTGGTCGGTGCAGCGTTCAACACGCGGATCGGCGCGCTCGCCGTGGACGTCACGCATGCGAGCGCGCGCATTCCCGGCGTATCGGCGACGAGCGGCCAAAGCGTCCGCGTGAGCTACAGCAAATCCATCGAGGAAACCGGCACGAACATCGCCGTCGCCGCGTATCGCTACTCGTCGCGTGGCTACTGGACCCTGCGCGACGCGACGTACGCCCGCGAGCTGGCCGCGGCAGGCTCGGATCCGAACAACGTGTACCGGCAGCGCAACCAGTTCCAGTTGACGCTGAACCAGGCGCTTGGCGAGGGACGCGGCAGCCTGTACGCGGTGGGATCGACGGTAAGTTACTGGAATCGGCAGGGCACGACGACGCAGTTCCAGTTCGGCTACAACAACAACCTGCGCTTCGCCGGTGTCAATCTGAGCTACAACCTGTCGCTTTCACGGCAACGCGACGGGTATACGGGGCAACTGAGCAACCAGGTATACGCGAACGTGACGGTTCCGCTCGGCCGTCGCTCATACGCACCGACACTGAGTGCGAGCGTCGCGCGAGACAACCAGGGCGGCACGACGGGACAAATGGCGCTGACCGGCTCGGTCGGCCAGTCCAACGCGTTCTCGTACGGCGTGAACGTCAATACGGGCGCCGGCTCGACGTCTGGCGGCGGCAATGCGCAGTATCGCAGCCCGCTCGTGACGCTCTCCGGCAGTGCGAGCGGCGGCAAGGGCTACTCGAGCGTGTCCGCCGGCGTGTCAGGTGCGATCGTCGGTCATGCAGGCGGCCTCACGCTTGCCAACGATCTTGGCGAAACCTCAGCGATCGTCGAGGCGAAGGACGCCGTCGGCGCACAAATCATGAACGGCACGGACGTCCGGATCGATCGGCGCGGCTACGCGGTGATCCCGTATCTGACGCCGTACAAGATGAACTCGATCGAACTCGATCCGAAGGGCATCCCGCTGGACGTCGAGATGCTGACGACGAGCCAGCGAATCGCGCCGCGCGCGAATTCGGTGGTGAAGGTGAAGTTCGAGACGGTCAAGGGCCGCGCCGTGCTGCTGTCGGTACATCAGCCGAATGGCGCACCCGTGCCGTTCGGGAGCACCGTGGTCGACGCGGCAGGCAACACCGTCGGGACGGCCGGACAGGGCGGGATGCTGTTCGCCCGCGGTCTGAAAGAGACGGATGCTCTCACCGTGAAATGGGGCGATCGATCGACGGAATCGTGCACGTTTTCATATCGACTGCCGGTGCAGACGAGCAAGCACGACATTTACACCCGTATCGAATCGACTTGCGATTACGGCCCGCGCCTGAACTCGAAACAGCCTGATTCGACTGTCGAGACGACACGTGCGGAAAACCACGCGCAATCGCCGTCGCTCGTGGCGCCCGCGGCGAGCCAATATCAATGACGAGATCAGGCTCGCAATAGAAACTCGACATGCCATTTCGCAAAATACGACATCACACAAAATGAAACCATTTACGAAATCAATTTTCATCATGCTCGTGTCGTGGGCAGGATTGTGCTCCTCTGCAAGCGCCGCTTTGTCCACATGCTCGAGCGGCGGCAGCCCGAACGGCACCGGGCGCTATCTGATGATTCACCCGGAGATGATCATCCCGCCCAATGCGCCTGACGGGTCCGTTATCTCAACGGCGACAATCAACTTGCCTTATAGCTGCCCTGCCAATATCGAAGGCGGCGGGGGGTTCAGGTTCGTAGTCTCGAACCAGGAAACCATCGCCTTCAAGGAAACGCAGTTTCCTGGCGTTATTGCCTACAAGAATGGAACATCCGATTTTGTTCGCTCGGTCGGCTTTCGACTCACCAATCTCGAAACAGGAAAAGTCATAACCGGTTACATCGACAACAACTATGCAGAATGGGGTCCGCCCACCTCGAGCGCACCCAGCAGCGGCATGATTAGAATCAAGTCGGAATTGATCAAGCTGAACGACTTGGTATACAACCTCCCGCAGCAACTCACCGGGTCTCATCAATACGCGTTTGCACATATTATGGCTGTCAATAATGGATGCACGCTGCCAACCGGCCTGTGCTGGCCCAGAGATGGTGCATTCAAATGGGTCTTTGACAACAAGGTCACCAAGGCAAAAATCAGGCCGCAGACCTGCACGATTCCCAACACCAACATTCCCGTGAGCCTGCCGCCGATCCCGACATCCAAGTTGCCGACCTCGGGCGCGACTGCCGGCGACACGGGGTTCGATATCGGCTTGTCCTGCAAGGCGGGGTCGAACGTCTATGTCACGCTGACCGACCTGTCCGATAACGGCAATACGAGCAATCAGCTTACGTTGACGCAAGACTCGACCGCCAAGGGCGTGAAGCTGCGCATCCTGAGAAACGGCCAGCCGGTCGGCTACGGCCCCGATTCGGCACAGCTCAACAACACGAATCAGTGGCTTGTCGGTCCGTCGGCATCGACGACCAGCATTCCGCTGACCGCGCAGTACGTCGCGACGGGTGCCGTATCCGCGGGCAAGGTCAAGGGCGTCGCGACGTTCACGATGAGCTATCAGTAAGCCCGCCGCACACGAACTCGTAGTGATTCGACAGGTCCCGCCGCAGCTCGATCCGAGCGCCCGGGATCTCCGATGGCCACCGTTCAGCGGATGGCCGAAACAGTCTTCTGATTTGCAGTCCTATATGACTGCGACGGAAGAACCCTGTCGGATGACGTCGCGTGCTCCCACGGCCAATCAAGGTACGCGGGCGACACGACGGCGAAGTCCGCTTTAAAACCTAGTGTTATTCAAGGAAACGACATGAAGCTCGCATTCTCCAGCATCGCTGCACTCACCATCGCTGCCGCAGCAGCACTGCCGGCCGTTTCGCACGCCGCGGACGGCACCATCACGATCAACGGCAAGATCGGTACGCAGACGTGCACGATCGACGGCAACGGGACCGGCGCCAAGGACTTCACCGTTGCGCTGCCGAAGGTGTCGACGTCCGCGCTCCCGACCGGCGGCGCAACGGCCGGCCGCACGCCGTTCAAGATCGGCCTGAAGAACTGCTCGCCGGCTACGGGCAACGTCTATACGCACTTCGAGGCGGGTGCGACGGTCAACTCGACGACCGGCCAGCTGCTCAACGCGTCGGGTACGGCCAAGAACGTCGAAGTCGGCCTGCTCAATGGCGATACGGGCAACATCGGGGTCGGCAAGGCGGATGAAAATGCGAAGGCGGTCGCGCTGTCGAACGGCGCCGCTGAACTGCCGTACTACGCGCAATACGTCGCAACGGGCGGCGCCGCCGGTCAAGGCACGGTGATTACGTCCGTGATGTACTCGATCATGTATCAATAACCGGCGATACGGCGCGCGCCGCGCGCAAGTCTCCGCAACGGTTCACCGCCGTTGCGGAGACTTGCCGCGGCGAGCGCCCGCCACGCTCGCGCTCGACACCCCGTCGAGCAATCCGACCGGCACGCGCGACGGCTCCCTCCGAATCCAGGCCCGCGAAATAGCAGCGGACGCATCGATCGCCACCATCCCTCTCATCGCAAGAGCGCGTACGTGTGCGCCCGCACCGAACGCATCGATGCCTCGCGAAATGTCGCCCAAACGGTTCTCGCTGCCTGTCCGACACCTTCTTCGAAATTCGAACTCGTCCAATTTCGCATTCCGTGGCATGAAGTTATTTTTACCTCAATCAAGTCAAATCGAGGAAAACAAATGTCTCGCAGGTTCCCCTTTATCCGATCGGGCAGCAGGTGGTATCTCGCCCGTTCCGCGCTGCTCGTCGGCGCAGCATTACCGTGGCCGTTCACGGCGCAGGCCGACGGCGGCGCACAACAGGCGGACGGCATCACGCTCGAGGTCGTCCCCGGCGAGTATTTGACGAGTCGCTCCGGAGAAGCGGTCCTGTCGGCCGTCAACGGCGGCACGCTCACCACCAGCGGCAAGACGCGCGTGTTCTCGTCCGGCAACGTCGCAGCAGGTGCTGCCGCGTGGGGCAGCGGCTCACGCGTCGAGTTGCTCGACACGGAAATCCGGACGCGCGGCGGCTCCAGTGCCGGCATCGACGTGCGCTACGGCGGCAGCGCACTGGCCAAGCGCGTCTCCATCGATACGGATGCCGACTACGCACACGGTGCCAGCATCGACGGCACCGCCAGCCGGTTCGACATCACCGACAGCGTGATCGTGACGCGCGGAAAGGAGGCATCCGGCATTACCGTCAATTTCGCGCCCGGCGCCGCGGTCGGCGTCGCCGACACGCTGATCCGCACGAGCGGCCTGTTTGCCTACGGCATCTCCCTCAACTACGACGACATCCGCGCGGCTTTGGAGCGCACCACCGTCCGTACGGCCGGCGACTTTGCATCGGCGCTGTACATGCCCGGCGCCTCGACCGCCACGTTCATCGATTCGCACCTGGAAACCGACGGTTATGCCGCGCTCGGCGTCGACACGCGCGAGGGCAACGTCGACCTCGCCCGCACGCGTGTCGTCACGCACGGTGAAAGCGCGCACGGGCTGTATGCGTCGAAGGAATACACCGCCGTCCCGGTCGTGCAGGCAAGCGACACATTCGTCACGACAACCGGCAAGCGCTCGATCGGTGCGATCGCGCGGCTCGGCGGCCGGGTCGCGATGAAAGGCGGCGGCATCGATACGCACGGCGAGCGCGCATACGGCGTGCTGTCGAGCGGCAACGGTTCCCGTGCCACGCTGGAAGACATGACTGTCAAAACACACGGCGCCGGTGCCACCGCGGTCTATGCCAGTGCCGGCGGAACGATCGACCTGATCCGCGCGAACGGGCGCACGACCGGTAGCGAGGCCGCCGCCGCCGGCGTTTACGGCGGCACATTGAACGTCGACGGCGGCTCGCTTGTCAGCGAACGAGGCAGCGCCATCGATGCATCCGGCGGTGGCGTCGTGTCGCTGCGAAACGGCGCGCGCGCCGCCGGCGGCAACGGTACGCTGCTGTCGGTCCGCGAGCAGTCCGGCGAGCCGGTTCGGCTGTCGCTCGACACAGGTGCCCAAGCCGAAGGCGACATCGTGAACGTACCGGACGACAACGGCAACCCGACACCGCCGGTCACCGACGTCGCACTCTCCGGCGCATCGAGCTGGATCGGCGCGACCGATGCGGTTCGCGCACTATCGCTCGACACCGGCAGCCAGTGGACGGTCACCCGCGATTCGACGGTCGGATCCGTCGTGCTGAACGATTCGACCATCGCATTCGCGGCACCGGACGCCGGCGCGCCGCGCACGCTCGTCGTCAACGGCGACTATGCGGCCCGCAACGGCAAGCTGCTGATCCACACGACGCTGCTCGACGATGCGTCCCCCACTGACAGGCTCGTCATCGACGGCGGGCGCGCGTCGGGCAACACAGGCATCATCGTGAAGCACTCAGGCGGCGAAGGCGCGCAAACGACGATCGGCATACCGATCGTCGAAACCCGCAACGGCGGCACGACGGATGCCACGGCATTCACGCTCGACGCTGCATCGGACGGCTATCGGCACGGTTTCGGCACGTTATCCGCCGGCGGTTACGACTACATGCTCGCGCGCGGCGGCCATCACGGCAGTGCGGACGACTGGTATCTCGTCTCCGCAGCAAAGCCCGAACCGCCGACACCGCCCGGCCCTGTCGATCCCGACCCGCCCGTCGGCCCCGAAACGACCCTTCCGCCGCCGGTTCGCACCGCCGCACCGGAGCCTGATGCCTACTTGGCGAACGCGGATGCTGCTTCGATGATGGTCATCCACACGCTGCATCAGCGCGAGGACCGCTCGCTGCGCACCGCGGGCGCTGCGCCGGGCACCCTCGACGGCGCCGTCTGGATGCGTGCCGAGGGCCAGTTCACGTCGATGTCCGGCGGCGCGCGCAGCGTGTCAGGCAACGGCCGCCTGCTTCACGCGGGCGCCGACCTGCTCCGTTTCGACGATGGTCGCAGCGGCAGTATCCGGATCGGCGCGATGGGCATGTACGGCAGCCAGACGAGCTGGTCGACGCGCCCGCTGTGGAACGCGATCGAGCAGCGGATCACGGACGCCACGGCACGCGGCAGCGTGTCCGGCTACAACGTCGGCCTGTACGGCACCTGGTACGGAAGCCGTGACATCCTGTCCGGCCCGTATGTCGACGCGTGGTTCATGTACGGCGCTTACGCGAACACCGTTGGCGGCAGCCTCGCTGCCGACTCGTACCGGTCCCGCACCGTCACGGGCTCGATCGAGACCGGCCATTCGTTCCAGTTCTACGAGCGCGGCGACACGCGTTTCTTCGTCGAGCCGGAAGTACAGCTCGTCGTGTCCGATTACCGTGCGGACGCACACGTCGCACCCGGCGGCCGTCTCGACGGCCAGGGCTCGACCGACGTGCTGACCCGCGTTGGCGTGCGCGTGCACGGCGTGACCGAGATGCCGTCCGGACGCGAACTGCGGCCGTTTATCGAGGCCAACTGGTGGCATGGCCCCGGCTCGCGGTCGCTGGCGCTCGACGGCAACACGTTCTCGTTCAGCGTACCGCGCGACCGCGCCGCGTTCCGGGTCGGCGCGACGGGGCAGTTGTCGAAGCGCTTCGCGGTATCGGCCAGCCTCGGCATCGACGCGAATCTGTCCGACTACGCGGTAGTCAAGGGCGAATTCGCGGCGAAGTACCGCTGGTGACGCTGCACGGCGGCCACGATGGCGGCGGGTCGGCCCGGGCTCCGGGGCCGACCCGCGTCGGCTCACTCGGCGCGCCGGAATCGGCCTCCCGCAATTTCCGCTATACTTTGCCGACTGTTGCCCCTCGGGCGGCAGCCGGAAACGCGCCGATTTGCTGACTCGATTGCGGGCGCGCGAACCGGCCGGGGCATTGATGTTGTCTTTGTCCCGGCGGTTCACTACAAATGCGGCTAAAGAGGTCGTCAGCCGCGCATCTCCGACTCCGCGCATCGCCGACACCATTTAGCTGCCCAGTCATAAGGCGGAACGAATGGAATCGATCGGCATCGTCGCTCCACAGACCATGCACTTCGCCGAACCGCTGCGCTTGCAAAGCGGCAGCGTGATCGGCAACTATCAGCTCGTCGTCGAGACGTACGGCGAACTCAACGCCGCGCGCT
Source organism: Burkholderia sp. Ac-20349 (assembly GCF_017104865.1). Classification (NCBI taxonomy): domain Bacteria; kingdom Pseudomonadati; phylum Pseudomonadota; class Betaproteobacteria; order Burkholderiales; family Burkholderiaceae; genus Burkholderia; species Burkholderia sp. Ac-20349. Next base: position 3,268 of record NZ_JAAGPM010000165.1, on the reverse strand, counting down.
CGAACGCGGTGCTCGTCTGCCACGCGCTCAACGCGTCGCACCACGTCGCCGGCGTCTATGCGGACGATCCGCGCAGCACCGGCTGGTGGGACAACATGGTCGGCCCCGGCAAGCCGCTCGACACCAACCGCTTCTTCGTGATCGGCGTGAACAACCTCGGCTCGTGCTTCGGCTCGACCGGCCCGATGAGCGTCGACCCGTCGACCGGCAAGCCGTACGGCGCGAGCTTTCCGGTCGTCACCGTCGAGGACTGGGTGCACGCGCAGGCGCGCGTCGCGGATGCCTTCGGCATCGAGCGCTTCGCCGCGGTGATGGGCGGCAGCCTCGGCGGGATGCAGGCGCTCGCATGGAGCCTGATGTATCCGGAGCGCGTCGCGCACTGCATCGACATTGCGTCGACACCGAAGCTGTCCGCGCAGAACATCGCGTTCAACGAGGTCGCGCGCTCGGCGATCCTGTCCGATCCCGATTTCCACGGCGGCGACTACTACGCGCACGGCGTGAAGCCGAAGCGCGGCCTGCGCGTCGCGCGGATGATCGGCCACATCACGTACCTGTCCGACGACGACATGGCCGAGAAATTCGGCCGTGCGCTGCGCCGCGCCGACGGCGCACTCGACGCGTACAACTTCAGCTTCGACGTCGAATTCGAGGTCGAGTCGTACCTGCGCTACCAAGGCGACAAGTTCGCCGACTACTTCGACGCGAACACCTACCTGCTGATCACGCGCGCGCTCGACTACTTCGACCCGGCCAAGGCGTTCGACGGCAACCTGACGGCCGCGCTCGCTCAAACGCAGGCGAAATACCTGATTGCGAGCTTCTCGACCGACTGGCGTTTCGCGCCGGCCCGCTCGCGCGAGATCGTGAAGGCACTGCTCGACAACAAGCGCACGGTCAGCTACGCGGAAATCGATGCGCCGCACGGTCACGACGCGTTCCTGCTCGACGACGCGCGCTATCACAACCTGATCCGCGCGTATTACGAACGAATCGCCAACGAGGTGGGTGCATGAACCAGCAAGCGCTGAATTCCCTGTCCGCGCGCGCGGACTTCCGCACGATCGCGCGCTGGGTCGAACCGCGCTCGACGGTGCTCGACCTCGGTTGCGGCGACGGCTCGCTGCTGTCGCTGTTGATGGAAGAACTGGACGTCACCGGCTACGGGATCGAACTGAACGACGCCGGCGTGCTCGCCAGCACGAAGAACGGCATCAACGTGATCCAGCAGAACCTCGAAGACGGCCTGCGCCTGTTCGAGGATCACAGCTTCGACATCGCGATCCTGTCGCAGACTTTGCAGACGATTCACCAGACGGCCGCGATCCTGCGCGAAACCGCGCGGGTCGGGCGCGAATGCATCGTGTCGTTCCCGAACTTCGGCTACTGGCCGCACCGGCTGTCGGTGCTGAACGGCAGGATGCCGGTGTCGAAGTCGCTGCCCTACCAGTGGCACAACACGCCGAACGTCCGGGTGCTGACGATCGAGGATTTCGAGGCGCTCGCGCCCGAAGTCGGCGTGACGATCCTCGACCGCGTGGTGCTGCACGAAGGCCAACCGATTCGATGGGGAGCGAACTGGCGTGGTAGTCTTGCTGTCTATCGCGTCAAGCGCAGCTGAGCCGGGGGGCCGTTGACGAACGCAGACGGCCTGCACGCACGTGCGGCCGTGCCCCTGCGCGACCCGCGCCGCCGCCTGCGCTGCCGCCGCAATCAGTCAACGCTACCCAGTTTCTGTCCATGTCGAAAACGCCACACGAGGCGCCCGCACTCACCGCTCACGAGGATCACCCCGGCTGGCGAGCCTATCTGAACACGCACATGCTGATCTGCGTGTTCCTCGGCTTCACGTCCGGTCTGCCCCTCTTCACGCTCGTCTACCTCGTGCAGGCATGGCTGCGCTCCGAGGGCGTGAACCTGAAGGAAATCGGCCTGTTCGCGCTGATCCAGTTCCCGTACACGTGGAAGTTCCTGTGGGCGCCGCTGATGGACCGCTACGTCCCGCGCCTGCCCGGCTGGCGGCCGGGCCGCCGGCGCGGCTGGCTGCTGCTCACCCAGTTGCTGGTCGCGGGCGCGATCGCCGCACTCGGCTTCGTGTCGCCGCGCGACTCGATCTGGACGGTGGCCGCGCTCACCACGCTCGTCGCGTTCTTCGGCGCAAGCGCCGACATCGTGATCGACGCCTATCGCCGCGAGTTGCTGCGCGATACCGAGCAGGGCCTCGGCAACGCGATACACGTGAACGCGTACAAGCTCGCCGCGCTGATCCCCGGCTCGCTGGCACTGATCCTGTCCGACCACATGCCGTGGGACGCCGTGTTCGCGCTCACCGGCGCATTCATGCTGCCGGGTATCCTGATGACGCTGTTCGTACGCGAGCCGGAAGTGGTCGGCGCGCCACCGCGCAACCTGCGCGACGCGATCGTGCTGCCGTTCCGCGAATTCATCCAGCGCGACGGCTGGGCCGGCGCACTGCTCGTCATCGCATTCATCTTCCTGTTCAAGATCGGCGACACGATGGCCACCACGCTGTCGACGTCGTTCTTCCTCGACATCGGCTTCTCGCGCACCGAGATCGGCATCGTCGCGAAAACCACCGCGCTCGTCGCGAGCGTCGCCGGCGGCATCATCGGCGGCGTCTGGCTCGTGAAGATCGGCATCGGCCGCGGGCTGTGGATCTTCGGCGCGCTGCAGATGGTGTCGACGCTCGGCTTCGCGTGGCTCGCGCAGCTCGGCCCCGGTTCGCCCGTGCTCGCCGTGCTCTACGATTTCACCGTGTCGACGAGCCATGCCATCGCGTCGGTGCTGTCGGTGTTCGGCATCGCCGTCACGCCGCAGTTCAGCCCGATGACGGTCGCGCTCGCGCTCGTCTACGGCGTCGAAACGTTCACCACCGGCCTGACGATGGCCGCGTTCGTCGCGTACATCGCGAGCACGACCGACCCGCGCTATACGGCCACGCAGTTCGCGCTGTTTACGAGCCTCGCGTCGGTGCCGCGCACGCTCGCATCGGCCGCGAGCGGCTTCATCGTCGCGAAGATCGGCTGGTTCGACTACTTCATCGTGTGCACCGCGCTCGCGATTCCCGGCATGCTGCTGCTGTTCAAGATCGCGCCGTGGAACGGTGCCGCCCGCAACGGCGAGGCCAGCCGTGCGCAGTAACGGCCTGCACCGCCTCGCGCGCGTTGCGGCTTCGTTGAGCGTCAGTGCCGCGGCGCTCGCCGCGGGGTTCGCCCATGCGGCCGACGCCGGCGCGCCCGCCGCCACC
>NZ_JAAGPM010000164.1:0-16316 GCF_017104865.1 Burkholderia sp. Ac-20349 | reverse complement strand
GAAGCAGCGCGTCGCGCTGTCGCAGCGGCTACGCGATGCCGGGCGCGGCAACCAGACCGACGTGACGCGCGGCGTGACACAGGTGCGCACCCTCGCCGCCGATATCCCGCGCTTCGAAGGCCGCCGCCGCGAACGCGCACGTGCTCGCGCCGCACATCGGCACGCCGGACTGGACGGACGCGCTGAGCCAGAAGGTCGTGTTCCTGTCGAATGCGCATCAGCAGAGCGCCGAGCTGACGCTCAACCCGGCCGATCTCGGGCCGCTGCAGGTCGTGCTGCGCGTCGCGGACAACCACGCGCACGCGCTGTTCGTGTCGCAGCACGCGCAGGTGCGCGACGCGGTCGAAGCCGCGCTGCCGAAGCTGCGCGAGGCCATGGAAGCGGGCGGGCTCGGGCTCGGCAGCGCGACCGTCAGCGACGGCGGCTTCGCGCAGCAGCAGAACCCGCAACAGACCTTCGCCGGCGGCCAGTCGTCGCGGCGCGGGAGCGGCGGATCGTCAGCCGTCGATGCACCGGTCGACGCTGCGCAATCCGCACCGGCCGCCGCGAGCGTGAGCCGCGCCGGCCTCGTCGATACGTTTGCCTGAGCATGGCTGCCGCCGTGTGCGCGCCGCTCAGCGGCCGTGCACGGCCGCGGCGGCCTCGCCGCGCGTCGCCGCGCCCTTGCGCGTCGCGACGATGAAGTCCGCCGCACGTTCGCCGATCATCACCGACGGCGCATTCGTGTTCCCGCCGACCAGCGTCGGCATCACCGACGCATCCACCACGCGCAACCCTTCGACGCCGCGCACGCGCAGTTGCGGATCGACGACCGCGCGCGCGTCCGAACCCATCCGGCAGGTGCCGACCGGGTGATAGATCGTGTCGGCATGCTCGACGATCGTCTTGCGCAGCTCCGCTTCGCTCTGGTCGGCCCGCGTGTACAGCTCGCGCCCGCCCTGCGACGCGAGCGGTGCCTGCGACAGGATCTTGCGCATCGCCTGCGTGCCGCGCACGAGCAGGTCGAGATCGCGCGCATCGCTGAAGAAGCGCGGATCGATCAGCGGTGCGTCGCGCGCATCGCCGCTCGCGAGCGCCACCGTGCCGCGGCTGAACGGCCGCAGCGCGCACACGTGCAGCGAATAGCCGAAGCCCCAGTGCATCTTGCGGTTGTGGTCGTCCACGAGCGCCGTGCAGAAATGCAGCTGCAGGTCGGGACGCTCGAGCGACGGATCGCTCTTGATGAAGCCGCCGGCCTCCGCGACGTTGCTCGTCATCATCCCGGTGCGGCTCGAGAAATAGCGCGCGAGCGCGGGCGTCATCTTCGCGATCCCGCGCAGGCACACGCCGACCAGCTCCGACGAATTCACGCGCGTATTGATGATGAAGTCGATATGGTCGATCAGGTTCGTGCCGACGTCCGGCGCATCCTGCACGACCGCGATCCCGTGCCGGCGCAGCTGCTCCGCCGGGCCGATCCCCGAACACATCAGCAGTTGCGGCGAATTGAACGCGCCGGCCGACAGGATCACTTCCGCGCGCGCGTCGAGCGTCTCGACACGCCCGTTGCGGGCGACCGCGACGCCGGCCGCACGCTTGCCGTCGAACACGACGCGCAGCACCGTCGCATCGGTGATCACGTGCAGGTTCGGCCGGTTGCGGCCGTAGATATACGCGCGGGCGACGCTGCAGCGCGAGCCGTCGCGGTGCGTGACCTGATAGAAGCCGACACCTTCCTGCGTCGCGCCGTTGAAGTCGTCGTTCAGCGGATAGCCGGCCGCGTGCGCGGCCTGGATGAATCGTTCGGAGAACGGATTGCGAAAGCGCAGATCCGACACCGACAGCGGGCCGTCCGCACCGTGCCACGCATCGGCGCCGCGCGCGTTGCCTTCCGCGCGACGGAAATACGGCAGCACGTCCTGCCAGCCCCAGCCCGTCGCACCGAGCTGCGCCCATTCGTCGTAGTCGCCCGGGTGGCCGCGCGTGTAGATCATCGCGTTGATCGCGCTCGAGCCGCCCATCCCGCGCCCGCGCGGCTGGTAGCCGCGCCGCCCGCCGAGGCCCGGCTGCGGCACCGTTTCGTAGCCGTAGTTCGTGCCGAGCTTGAACGGCACCAGCGCCGCGATGCCGACCGGCATGTTGACGAGCAGGTTGCGCTCCGTATGCGAGCCGGCCTCGATCAGCGCGATCGTCGCATCGGGGCAGGCATCGGCGAGACGGCCTGCCAGGCTCGACCCGCCCGAACCGCCGCCGACGATGATGTAGTCGTATTGCATGTCACGTCTCCGTCGTGTCATGGAAGGCGCCCGGCACCGCCGCGCGACCGCGTCCCCTCTTTGGAGGGTCTGTTTGCAGATGGAGCACGCATGCGAATGCCCGAAATCGCTCGTCCCCCAAGGGGACTTCCTTCGGGGCGTATGGCAAGGAGCGAGGAGCGCCGTTTGGCCGAGCCAAACAAGCGACGAGCGACGCCGCCATACGGGCGATTTCGGGCATTCCCGTGACATGTTTTTTTTAATTTGGGGTTGCCATGAGAACGGCCGCTCGCCGCGTTGCGCTCCTTGCGAATACGTCAGTATTCGCGGCGTCGCGCGCCTCGCGAGCGGCCGTTCTCATGGCAACGCATGCGTGTTCCATCTGCAAACAGACCCTCGTGTTCGGGCATTGTAGGAATGGCCGTCGCGCGCGCGGCGTGCGGATTCAAGAGCGATTCCTCTAAACGCCCGCGTGAACTAAATTTAAGATGTACCGATTCGCTTTGCGCGACGCGCCGGCCACGAGAAGCCGATCCGCCGCGAAACAGGTGTGACGACGATGCAGCGCCAGGTTCTGCAGGCTGCGTGCCGACCGGGTTGTCCGGATGCGATGCGCGCAGCCCGCATTTCATTTCAAACGGCTGCCCGCGCAGGGATGCGCGGCGTCATGCGCGCAGTCGATCGAAATCGAACGGCGCGTGTCGTTGCCGACCGTTTGGATGGTTTGTCGCCGCGGCGGCACGATGCACTGCGGCATGGTTTGAAGGACCTGTCGCGCTGCCCCGCTTCGGTGCACCGTCAGGCAGTCGCACCGCAGCGTCGCGCGCCCGGTAACAGTCGCATCGCGCTGCATGCAGATGCGCCGCGACACGGTTTCCGGATGCACACACCGTCGCGTGGATGCGACGCCCGCGACACGCGGCAACCGGTTTTCGAGCACACGTCGCATCCGGCCCCGCGCCGCGCGACACGCACCACCCCGATCCGCGTCGCCGCGCTCGCCGAGCGTGCGCGTGCGGCGTGACGGCCGGCCGACCAGCCAGGCCCAACTGGAGGAGACGACATGAAGAACGACCTGCCCGAACTGGCCCCGCAAGCGCTGCCGTCGGTCGATGCACTGACGGCGCTGCTGCGCGACCAGCGCGCGGCCTACCTGCGCGCGCCGTACCCGGCATGGGAAACGCGCGTGCAGCACCTGCGCGCGCTGCGCACGATGCTGATCGACCATGCGGACGCACTCGCCGAAGCGATCAGCGCCGATTTCGGTCATCGCGCGAAGCAGGAAGTGCTGCTGTCGGAAATCTGGATGGCGAAGGAAGAGATCGACGACGCGCTCAAGCACGGCAAGCGCTGGATGAAGCCGATGCGCAAGCCGATGAACAAGTGGCTGCGCCCGGCGCGCGCGAAGGTGATTCCGCAGCCGCTCGGCGTGGTCGGCATCGTCGTGCCGTGGAACTATCCGGTGCTGCTCGCGGCCGGCCCGCTGATCTGCGCGCTCGCGGCCGGCAACCGCGCGATCATCAAGATGTCCGAACTGACGCCGCGCACGTCGGCGCTGTTCGAGCAGCTCATTGCCAAGACCTTCACGCGCGACCACGTCGCGGTCGTGAACGGCGATGCGGAAGTGGGCGCCGCGTTCAGCGGGCTGCCGTTCGATCATCTGCTGTTCACCGGCTCGACGCACGTCGGCCGCCACGTGATGCGCGCGGCCGCCGACAACCTCACGCCCGTCACGCTCGAACTCGGCGGCAAGTCGCCGGCGATCGTCGGCCCGAACGCGCGCTTCGATGCGGCCGTCGACGCGATCGTCGCGGGCAAGACGCTGAACGCGGGCCAGACCTGCATCGCGCCCGACTACGTGCTGCTGCCGCGCGGGATGGAAGCCGCGTTCATCGAACGCGCGCGCGCCCGGTTCGCGAAGATGTATCCCGACCTGTCGGCCAACGGCGACTACACGACGATCGTGTCGCCGCGCCACTACGCCCGGCTGCAGCAACTCGCGAGCGACGCGCAGACGGCCGGCGCGCAACTGCATCCGCTGTCCGACGCGCAATCCGATCCCGCGTCGCGCCGCTTCGTGCCGTGCGCGGTCACGCAGGTGCCGGCCGCGTCGCAGCTGATGCAGGAGGAAATCTTCGGGCCGCTGCTGCCGCTCGTGCCGTACGAACGGCTCGATGAAGCGATCGCGTACGTGAATGCGCGCCCGCGTCCGCTCGCGCTCTACCTGTTCGACGAGGACGGCGGCACGATCGACCGCGTGATGCGCGAAACGATCTCGGGCGGCGTGTCGATCAACGAAACGCTGATGCACATCGCGTGCGGCAGTTTGCCGTTCGGTGGTGTCGGTGCGAGCGGCATGGGCGCGTATCACGGCTACGACGGCTTCGTGACGTTCTCGAAGATGAAACCGGTGCTCACGCAGGCGCGCCTGAACGCGCGCAACCTGCTCGCGCCGCCGTACGGCAAGCGCTTCGCCGCGCTGATCAAGCTGATGCTGAAGTTCTGAGTGGAACGGGCCGCGCGCATCTCGCCGCGGCCCGCACCAGCATGCCGCGCGGCGAGGGTGCCGCGCGCGCCGTCACACGGGCCAGAGCGGCCCTTCCTGCATCGCGCCGATCTGCTCGCGCAACTCGAGCACGCGCGCTTCCCAGTAACGATGCGTGTTGAACCACGGGAACGCGGCCGGAAATGCGGGATCGTCCCAGCGTCGCGCGAGCCATGCCGCGTAATGGATCAGCCGCAGCGTGCGCAGCGCTTCGACGAGATGCAGCTCACGCGGCTCGAATTCGCAGAAATCCTCGTAGCCGGCCAACAGGTCCGCCAGCGCACGCGATGCGCCTTCGCGATCGCCCGGCAGCAGCAGCCACAGATCCTGGATCGCGGGCGCCATCCGGCTGTCGTCGAAGTCGACGAAGTGCGGGCCGGCGTCGGTCCACAGCACGTTGCTCGGATGACAGTCGCCGTGCGTGCGCAGCAGGCGGATCTCCCCCGCCCGCTCGAACGCGGCCTCGACGCCTTCGAGCGCGAGCGTCACGGCCGTCTCGTAGGCGGGCCGTACATCGTCCGGAATGAAATCGTGCGCGAGCAGGTAGTCGCGCGGCTCGTAGCCGAACGTCTTGATGTCGAGCACGGGGCGCGCGACATACGGCTGCGTCGCGCCGACCGCATGGATCCGGCCGATGAAGCGGCCCAGCCATTCGAGCGTGTCGCTGCGATCGAGATCGGGTGCGCGGCCGCCGCGCCGCTCGAAGATCGAGAAGCGGAATCCGTCGAACGCGTGCAGCGTCCGGCCTTCGAATGCGCGCGCGGGCACCGCCGGAATCTCGCGCGCGGCGAGTTCGGTGACGAACGCGTGCTCTTCGAGGATCGCTTCGTCCGACCAGCGTGCCGGACGATAGAACTTCGCGACGACCGGCGGGCCATCTTCGATGCCCACCTGATACACGCGGTTTTCGTAGCTGTTGAGCGCGAGCAGGCGCCCGTCGGTGCGCAGGCCGGCCGGCATCAGCACGCTGTCGAGCGCGTCGAGCACGCACTCGGGCGTGAGTCCGGCGAACGGCGGGCCGGCGGGAGAAGCGGGAGCGGAAGTGACGTCTTTCATGCCCCGCATTGTGCCGCCAGCCGGGCCGAAAGACGAGCGCCCGGTGCGGTGGTTGCGCTTAGTGGAGCGCCGCGCCGGCCGGCAGCACGGATTCGCCGGTGTCGATCAGGTCCTCGAGAAAGAACGGCTCGGTGTTGAGTTCCTTCGACTCGCCCGGTACGCCCGCGTACCAGGTCACCATGGCCATGTCGCCCAGGACGCGCTGGACGATGCCGCGCGCGCCCTTCGGCACCGCGATATGGGTAGTGCAGACAATCGACCCGACATGCATGATGGTTCCCCACTCTTGAATCTTGAAACCCGGCCCGCTGGGGGCCGGCAAATGCACGATCCGCGCGCTCTCGACGGAGCGTTGCGCGTAATCCCATTGTTCACGGTTTATCGAAGCACGAAAAGAAGAAGAAGCAGGCGAAGTGCCGCGAATTCGTCGAATGTCTCCAATCAACCACTGCGCCGGGCAGGCGCTTGCCTGCCCGGTTACCCCCATCATACCCTGTCGAATGTGACTGTCCGCCGAATCCCCGGCATCACCGCGGCGCGCACGTGACGGACGTCCCGCGCGCATCGTGGGCCCGGTGCCGGTTCGCCAGGCAATTTCGCGCAACTGGCGGCAGCGGTTGCCGAACCGCGCTTCGCCGTCATCGCCTTCCCCCTGCCTCGAGCGCGGCCACCGCAGCGACCGTTGCGTACGCATCGCCCCTCATCATGCGATGCCACGCGACAGGTGTTGCGTCCGATGCCGGCCTTGCGTTACCTTTGATGCTCATTCGCGTTCAAGCGCATTCCGACACGATGCATCCGCTCACGTCCGCCCTTGCAAAATCCCGGCCGCAGTTCGACTCGCGGCCGCAGGCGTGCGCGCATCCGTCGGTTCTTCCTCCTCCTGTCGCACCGCCGCTCGTCGGCGCCGCGCCGCCCCCTCCGGCGGCACGCGCCGGCTGACCAGCCGGCTTCCGTTTCGTCTTCCATTCGCCCGCAGGCCTGCCTTCGTGCGTCGTGACGCACGGCGTGTTGCTGCGCGCGCGGATGGAACGTTCCGATCCGTTCGACAGGTGGATTCACATGGTTTCGTTCAAACGCGCGCTCGCCGCGCATGGCGCGACGTCGCTCTTCGTGCTGCTGTGGAGCAGCGGCGCGATCTTCGCTGAACTCGGTCTGCGTCACGCATCCGCGTTCGTCTTTCTCACCGCACGTTTCGCACTGGCATCGCTCGTGCTGCTCGGGCTGGCCTTCATGCGCAAACGCTGGCTGCCGCCGCGCGGCGAGCGGCGCATGGCCGCACTGACCGGCTTGCTGATGATGGGCGGCTATTCGATCTTCTACCTGCTCGCGCTCGAACGCGGGATCGCGCCGGGCGTGCTCGCGACGATCCTCGGCGTGCAGCCGATCCTCACGCTCGCGATCGTCGAGCGGCGCTGGCAGCCCGTGCGCATCGCGGGGCTCGCGCTGTCGCTGACCGGCCTCGCGCTCGTCGTGTTCCGCAGTACCGGGGACGGCGGCCTGTCTCTCGTCGGCATCGCGTGCGCGCTCACCGCGCTCGTCGCGCTGACCGCCGGCTCGCTGCTGCAGAAGCGCGTGCGGGCGGCGCCCGCCGACGTGCTGCCGCTGCAGAATGCGATCGGCCTCGCACTGTGCGTGGCGATCGTGCCGTTCCGGCCGGTGTCATTCGACATGAGCTGGTCGTTCGTGATCCCGCTGCTGTGGCTCGGCATCGTGATTTCGGTGATCGCGCAACTGTTGTTCTACCGGTTGATGCAGCGCGGCGATCTCGTCAACGTGACGAGCCTGTTCTATCTCGTGCCCGTCGTCACCACGCTGATGGATGCCGCGTGGCTCGGCAACCGGCCCGAGCCGCTCGCACTTGCCGGCATGGGCGCGATCATCGCCGGGCTCGCGCTCGTGTTCCGCGCGCCGGCCGCCCGCGTGCAACCCGACCGCGCATGAGCGGGCGTGCCGCCGCGCCCACGGGTGCGGCGGCACGCATCGGACATGTACGACGATTCCGCATCAATCGAAAGGCACGGGAAAGATACGTGCAAGGCATTCGTCCAACTTGCGGGAAAAATGCGTGATTCGCGGGGCTTTCCGCTGATTTTTTAATGGTTCGGATAGCGAAAAGCACTGCGGGTTGCCTATACTCGAACTGACCGCCCCGTTCGCAATCGGGTCGGACCAATACTAGAAACACCCGGCATGGGGCCGGAGCAAGCGCGCCAGCGCCCACTCCGGTCGACCTTGGAGACACGCATGACGACCTACTTCACGATCGGCGACTTCATCCTGTTGATTCCGATGGCGCTGGCCGGAGCGCTATTTCTCGGCGCGGTGCCGTGCGCAACCGAATTCCGCCACAACCTGCTGCGCGTGCTGGGCGTCATCCTCGGCGTCGGCGTCGCGGTATTGCTCGTCGAAGGCCTGCCTGCGCTGATCTAGCGGCGCAATCCGTGCGTGGCGCGCATCGCTGCATCGCAGCGATGCGATGTGCTGCGCGCAAGCCATCGATACGGCACGCGATGTTTCGCATGCCGTAGCGTCTGCCGGTCAGATCGACTGATCGGTGGACGGCTTTTCCCACAGATTGATGCCGCCTTCCGTCGCGTAACGATCGATCTCCGCGAGTTCGTCCGCCGAGAACTCGAGGTTCTTCAGCGCGCCGACGTTTTCACGCACCTGCTCCGCGCGGCTCGCGCCGATCAGCGCGGACGTCACGCGCCCATTGCGCAACACCCATGCGAGCGCCATCTGCGCGAGGCTCTGCCCGCGCCGTTCGGCGATCGCGTTGAGTTTGCGCACATGGTCGAGGTTGTCCGCGCTCAGGTGATCCTGCTTCAGCGAACCGCCGCCCGGCTTGTTCACGCGCGCGTCGGCCGGCACGCCGTTCAGGTACTTCGACGTGAGCAGCCCCTGCGCGAGCGGCGTGAACGCGATGCTGCCCGTGCCGATCTCGTCGAGCGTGCCGAGCAGTTCGGTTTCGACCCAGCGGTTCAGCAGGTTGTACGACGGCTGGTGGATCAGCAGCGGCACCTTGTACTGCGCGAGCAGCTCGGCCATCTCGCGCGTCTTCGCCGCCGAATACGACGAAATGCCGATGTAGAGCGCCTTGCCCTGCTGCACGGCCGACGCGAGCGCGCCCGCCGTTTCCTCGAGCGGCGTGTGCGCGTCGAAGCGGTGCGAATAGAAGATGTCGACGTAGTCGAGCCCCATCCGCTGCAGGCTCTGGTCGAGGCTCGCGAGCACGTACTTGCGCGACCCGCCGCCGCTGCCGTACGGCCCCGGCCACATGTCCCAGCCGGCCTTCGTCGAGATCAGCAGTTCGTCGCGATACGGCCGGAAATCCTCCTTCAGCAGCCGGCCGAAGTTGGTTTCGGCGCTGCCGTACGGCGGCCCGTAGTTGTTCGCGAGGTCGAAGTGGTTGATGCCGAGGTCGAACGCGGTGCGCAGGATCTCGCGCTGCGTCGAGATCGGCGTCGAGTCGCCGAAGTTGTGCCACAGGCCGAGCGACAGCGCGGGCAGTTTGAGCCCGGATTTGCCGCAGGTGCGGTATTGCATGTCGGCATAACGTTCGGAAGCTGCTTCGTAGGCCATGAGTCGGTTCCGTCAGGACATCGGAGAAAGGGACGCGCGCCGGCCGCGCACACGGCGCGGCGGCGGCGAAAGAGTCATACGACGACTATGGTAGCGAAAGCGGCCGGAACACGCACGGCGGCACGGCGATGGACGCAGCCGCGGTCGTCGCCTACACTGCGGCGTCTCGAATCATCGTTTCAGCGAGGTTGGTATGTCCCGGGTCATCTCGGTTGCGCTGCTCGTCGGCGGCGTCGTGCTGCTGTATTTCGGCGGCCAGTCGTTCCATTCGATCAACGACAACGTGTCGCGCTTCTTCACCGGTTCGCCCGCGACGAAGACGATCCTGCTGATCGCAGGCGGCGCCGTCGCATCGTTCATCGGCCTGATCGGCCTCGCGATGCCAGGCGGCAAGCGCTGAGCGCACAGCCGCGCGACCCGCGAACGGCCCGCGTCGCACGATCGGGCCGCGCCAAACGAAACGGGCGGCCAAGCCGCCCGTTGTTCCATTCGCCCGCGATGCGCCGCATCGCGTAACCGCGGCGGTGCCGCCGCCCGTCCGCACCGAACCTAGAACGGCACTTCCTGCTTCGACGCCGAGCGCGTGCCGGGCAACGGCCGGTTGCTCGCGCCGTGGTAGGTGTACACGAGCGAGAACTTCACCTGGTCGGAACGGTTCTGCCCGGCCGAATGCAGCGTGTTGCTGTGGAAGAACACGACGTCGCCCGTCTGCAGCGACGGGCACGTGGCCGCATCGATCATTTTCTTGTTCGCCGGCAGGTCGCTGCGGAAGAACTTCGCATCGTCGAACGCTTCAGGCCCGAATTCAGCCGTATGCGACCCCGGTACGAGCCACAGCGCGCCGTTCTCGTTCGTTTCCGGCCCGAGCGCGAGCCACACCGACACCATGTCCGGACGCTCGAACGACCAGTAGCGGAAATCGCGATGCCAGCCGGTCAGGCTGCCGTACGCGGGGTGCTTCGTCATCATGCAGTTGTGATGCGCGCGCGACAGCACCGGTTCTTCGCCGAAATACTCGCGCATCCACGCGCCGATTTCGGGGGCGATCGCCCGCTCGGCGAAAGCCGGATCGCGCGAGTACGCATCGAGCAGCCGACGCACCGTATGCCCGCCCGGTGCGTGCTTGGATTCGGGCGCGCCCGGATAGCGCAGGTCCGCCTCGAACTCGATCGGCTCGGCGGCCTCCCGCAACTGGCGCTCCGCAACCTGCCTGAGCGCCGCGCACTGTGCCTCGCCGACGAGGCCACGCGCGACGACGAAGCCGCGCTCGCGCAATTCCGCGACTTGCGCGCGGATCGATTCCGACTGCAATGGAGACGACATGGGATGCCAGACGTTTATTGTGTGAATGTGACGATTGTAAATCGGCGCCGGATGCCGCGAACAGCACCATTGTCGTGCGCAGGGGCATGCCAATCGATGATTTGATCCGGCTCAAGGGAACTGTGCGGCGCGGCGCTGGCCTCACCGACAGGCGGTATGCGGCACACGCCTTGTGGCACAAGGGTTTATCGCGACTTTTGCCCGTCATGAATCCCCTGTAGCCTGTCGCGGCCTGTCAATTCTGGCGGGCGCGGCGCGCAGCGAGTTTCGGTAAGATCCGTTGCGCCTTCCGAGGCCGTTCATACCAGTGCGCTCTTCAGGGCGCCATCCATACAAGCGAAGCATCGTTCACATGCCATTCCGTCTGACTTCCCGTCTCAGCCGCGCTGCGAAGCGCGTTGTGCCGCCCGCTCCTGCCCGCTCGCTGCGCCATCACCGCGCACGCACGCAGGCGCTGGCCGAGCGTACGCCCGCACACAGCCGGCTGGACGGTATCCGTGCGTGGTTCCACGCATTTTTCTCGATGATGAGCGCACAGGCGTTCTCGCGCCGCGCCGGCCTGCGCTCGCTGCTGCAGAAGCCGTCGTCGCTGCGCGCGCTCGCACTGCGCCGCACGCTCGGCCCGCAGCGCCGCGTCAACCGCCCGCGCCGCCTCGCGGCCAGCAACGGCTGGTTCGGGTTCGGCGCGCGCTGAGCGCACGCCGGCGGGCACCGCGCGCGACGATCGCCGTCGCGCTGCGGCCCGCTTGTCCGATTGCCCCGGCGATCGGAACCCATAAAAAAACCCCGGCATGGCCGGGGTTTTTCATTTCAGGCGAACGACGCTTACGCGACGCGTGCCGTCGGCTCGACGCCGGCCGCTTCGGCCAGGGCGAGCGCCTTGTCGGTCGCTTCCCACGAGAATTCCGGCTCTTCGCGGCCGAAGTGGCCGTAAGCAGCAGTCTTCTCGTAGATCGGGCGCAGCAGGTCGAGCATCTTGATGATGCCCTTCGGACGCAGGTCGAAATGCTCGCGCACGAGCTTCGTGATCACCGCATCCGACACGCGGCCCGTGCCGAACGTGTTGACCATCACCGAGGTCGGCTCGGCCACGCCGATCGCGTACGACACCTGGATCAGCGCGCGCGAGGCGAGGCCCGCGGCGACGATGTTCTTCGCGACGTAGCGGCCTGCGTACGCAGCCGAACGGTCGACCTTCGACGGATCCTTGCCCGAGAACGCGCCGCCGCCGTGCGGTGCGGCACCGCCGTACGTGTCGACGATGATCTTGCGGCCGGTCAGGCCGCAATCGCCCTGCGGGCCGCCGATCACGAACCGGCCGGTCGGGTTCACCAGGAACTTGATGTCGCCCTTGATCAGGTCGGCCGGCAGCGTCGGCTTGATGATTTCCTCGATCACGGCTTCGCGCAGCGCCGGCAGCTCGATGTCCGGTGCGTGCTGCGTCGACAGCACGACGGTGTCGATCGAATCGGGCTTGCCGTCGACGTAGCGGATCGTTACCTGCGACTTCGCGTCCGGGCGCAGCCATTGCAGGCGGCCATCGCGGCGCAGGCTGGCCTGGCGCTCGACGAGACGGTGCGACAGGTGGATCGGCAGCGGCATCAGTTCCGGCGTTTCGTCGCACGCGTAACCGAACATCAGACCCTGGTCGCCCGCGCCCTGGTCGAGGTTGTCGTCGTGTGCACGATCGACGCCCTGGGCGATGTCCGGCGACTGCTTGTCGTAGGCGACGAGCACCGCGCAACCCTTGTAGTCGATGCCGTAGTCGGTGTTGTCGTAGCCGATGCGCTTGATCGTGTCGCGCGCGATCTGGATGTAGTCGATGTTGGCCGTCGTGGTGATTTCACCGGCCAGCACGACGAGACCCGTGTTGCACAGCGTTTCCGCGGCGACGCGGGAATACTTGTCTTGCTCGAGGATGGCGTCGAGAATCGCGTCCGAGATTTGGTCCGCGACCTTGTCCGGATGGCCTTCGGAGACGGATTCGGACGTGAAGAGATAATCGTTTGCCACTTTTTCAGGCTCCTGTGTGGTTACGGTCGGTTTCACGTAGCCAGCTTCGTTGGGCCTGAAGCGGCGACGCTTTAGCGGATTACCAGGACCGGGCAGCACGTGTAGCGCTAGCCGGCTTCGCCCCGCAAGTTGTCAGTTAACTCGGCGAAGCCCGTATTATAGCGGCTTTCCTGAATTGTCACAGAGCGCCGCCCGTGCTGCATCTTCCGCTGTCTTACCCACCTGTTCGCAACGCGCCGGCCAACCGGTTCCACGGAGGTTTCGCATGCTAGGTCGTCTAGCCACGCACCTCGCCATCGGCTTGCTGAAACTGCTCGCCCTGTTGCCGTACGGCCTGACCGCACGGTTCGGCGATGGTCTCGGCTGGCTGCTCTACAAGATCCCCAGCCGGCGAAAGCGCATCGTACACACCAATCTGAAACTCTGCTTCCCGGACTGGAGCGAAGAGCGCCGCGAGGAAGTGGCCGGGCAGCATTTCCGCCATGCGATCCGCAGCTACGTCGAGCGCAGCGTGCAGTGGTTCGGCTCGGAGAAGAAGCTCGCGAAGCTGATCCAGGTCGACAGCGCGGTCGATCTCGACGATCCGGACCTGCCGCCGACGCTGTTCCTCGGCCTGCATTTCGTCGGCATCGAGGCCGGCTCGATCTGGTTGAATCGTTCGCTGCACCGCCGCTGCGGGTCGCTGTACCAGCCGTTCTCGAACGCGGTGCTCGAGGAAGAGGCGAAGAAGGCGCGCGGGCGTTTCGACGCCGAGATGGTCGGCCGCGCGGACAGCGCGCGCGTCGTGCTGCGCTGGCTGCGCGACCGCAAGCCGGTGATGCTCGGCGCCGACATGGACTACGGGCTGCGCAATTCGACGTTCGTCCCGTTCTTCGGCGTGCCCGCCTGCACGCTGACGGCGGTCGGCCGGCTCGCAAAGACGGGCCGCGCGCAGGTCGTGCCGTTCATCGGCGAAGTGCTGCCGAACTACAAGGGCTACCGTCTGAAGGTATTCAAGCCGTGGGATCACTACCCGACCGGCGACGACGATCTCGACGCGCGGCGGATGAACGAATTCCTCGAGGAACAGATCCCGCTGCTGCCCGAGCAATACTATTGGGTCCACAAGCGCTTCAAGACGCGCCCGGAGGGCGAGCCGAGCTTCTACTGAGCCGTGCCCGGCGGGCGCGCGGTCACGCCCGCGCCTGCGCTCTGGCTACCTTGGGCACGCCTTTCGCGCGTGCCTGCCACAAGTCGTAAGCGGATTGCTGCGCGAGCCACAGATCCGCGCGACCGCCGTTTTCCTCGCCGAGCCACGCCTCGATGCGCAACGCCATTTCCGGCGAAATCCCGGCGTGACCGTGCAGAATGCGCGACAGCGCCGCACGCGTGACGCCGAGTTGCGCGGCAGCCTCGGTGACGGTCAGGCCGAATGCCGGCAGCACGTCGTCACGCAGTGCTTCGCCCGGATGCGGCGGATTGAAGATGCGAGTCATGGTTTGAATCACCTCAGTGGTAATCCTGGTAATCGACCAGGACGGCATCGGCACCCTCGAAACTGAACGTCAGACGCCAGTTGCTGCTCACGCTAACCGCGAAATGGCCGTCCAGTCCCCGGGCCAGACCGTGAAAGCGCCAGCCCGGCACGTTCATGTCGAGCGGTCGGCTCGCAACGTCGAGACGTGCAAGCTGGCGCCGTAACCTTGGAGCATGGTCGGGCCGGATGCCCGCCTTGTTTCCGTTCGTGAAAAACGCTTCCAGCCCCTTGTGCTGCCACGACTTGATCATGGGTCTCCCACATTCGAGTCGCGATGCCGACAGCATGGCTCCCGCGTATAGCCACACTATACGAATCGCTTGATTGCCTTGTCAATTTGACCTGTACGAAAGTACGCGTCCGCACCATCCCGTGTTTTCGCCGAACCCCGCTCCCACCTCGCTAGGTCCGACACATCGCATCAATCTGCCCGTCTGCCGCAAACGCAACCAGTCGACCGATCGACAGATGTGCCCCAGTTCTCCGCCACCCGCCCCCCCGCCCGCGCAGGACGCCCCTGTCGGCTGCATGTATCATTTGCGGTTGAGATCAGCACGACGAACGACGCCGCCCCGCATGGCGCGGCATCGCGCACGCCGCGCTGACCGCCTTGTTCGCCATGGAAATCCGGACCCAGTGAAACTCTCGTTCACCAAGATGCACGGCGCGGGCAACGACTTCGTCGTGCTCGACGGCTACTCGCGCGCATTGCCGCCGCTCACCGAAGCGCAGGTGCGTGCGCTCGCCAACCGCCACTTCGGCATCGGCGCCGACCAGCTGCTGCTCGTCGAAAAACCGACCGTCGACGGCGCGGATTTCAAGTACCGGATCTTCAATTGCGACGGCGGCGAGGTCGAACACTGCGGCAACGGCGCACGTTGCTTCGTGAAGTTCGTCAGCGACCGCGGCCTGACCGACAAGCGCAGCGTGCGCGTGCAGGTGATGAAGGGCCTGATCACGCTGACGATGCAGGACAACGGCGAAGTCGTCGTCGACATGGGTGCGCCCGTGTTCGCGCCCGCGCAGGTGCCGTTCGACGCAGCGGGCCTCGACGGCCGCACCGAGGGCCGCGACACGCTGTGGCCGCTCGACGTCGGCGGCCAGACGCGCTGGATCTCGACGGTGTCGATGGGCAACCCGCACGCAGTGCAGGTCGTCGACGATGCCGAAGCGTATCCGGTACTCGACGAAGGCCCGCTGATCGAGCACCACGCGCGCTTCCCGGAGCGCGTGAACGTCGGCTTCATGCAGATCGTGTCGCGCGACGAAGTGAAGCTGCGCGTGTTCGAACGCGCAGCGGGCGAGACGCTCGCGTGCGGCACCGGCGCGTGCGCGGCGGTCGCGGCCGGCATCCGGCGCGGCCTGCTCGATTCGCCGGTGACCGTGCACACGCACGGCGGCACGCTGACGATCCGCTGGGACGGCGCGCGCGACGAAGCCGCCGCGCTGATGATGGCCGGGCCCGCCGCCACCGTGTTCGAAGGCGAGATCGACCTGCACGCCTGACCCTGCAACGTCCTTGATAACTGAACGCTCCAGCCACATGAACGATCGCGAAGTCGCCGACTACCTGCTCGCCAATCCCGAATTCTTCGCGCAGCACGCCGAACTGCTCGCGACGATCCGCCTCGCGAACCCGCACGGCAAGGCCGCGATCTCGCTGCAGGAGCGGCAGATGGAGATGCTGCGCGACAAGAACAAGCATCTCGAGCGCCGCCTCGCCGAACTCGTGCGCTACGGCCACGAGAACGACAGCCTGTCCGCGAAGTTCAGCCGCTGGACCGCGCGCGTGATCGCGGAACGCGATCCGTACGCGCTGCCGCGCACGATCGCCGACGGCATCGCCGACGTGTTCGACGTGCCGCAAACCGCGCTGCGCGTGTGGGACGTCGCCGACACCTACGCGCAGGCCGAGTTCGCGCGCCAGGTACAACGCGACTACACGTTCAAGAATCCGCGCTTCAACCACGAGTACCCGCGTGACGGCACCGATCTCGATCATCAGGGCCAGAGCTACGCGCGCTATGACTACCCGGGACGATAT
>NZ_JAAGPM010000163.1:0-16398 GCF_017104865.1 Burkholderia sp. Ac-20349 | reverse complement strand
TCCTACAGTAAGGTAGTATTTTGAAGGGAGTGGATAGAGATGAGACCGCGCAAACACGAAGCTCAACGGCTCGAGTGTGAGACTGATCAGGAGGGAGGACAGAGCGCGGGCGCGAGGCGTGAGTGGGGCACTTATGGCAGCTCAGATAGGTGGACTGCGGTACGCAGCAATGAGAACGGCAGTTTTTTTTTTTAATGGTACGGCGACCACCGCGATATAAACAGCGCACTACACTCTTCCCCTCCACGCGGCTCTTCCGATCCCGGCTTGGGCGCAGGCGCTTGCGGCAGCGGTTGCGGTGCGGCCGTCATCTGCAATGCGATGGGCGGCGTGACGACCGGTTCGTGCGACGCGGGCTGCGCATGCAGCCACGCCGCGATCAGCGCCGCATGCAACACGCCGACGACGAGCGCGCCGCCCACGGCCTGACGAGCGGTGACAGGACCGCCGTCGCGCGCGTCGAACGATGCATCGGCGCGGGCACGCTCCTGCCGCGACTCAGCGGACACACCATGCCTGGCCCCGGCGACGACCGCCCGCCACGCCGCGCGCCGCCGCTGCGACAGCGCGGGATCTTCGACAGTCAGCGATGCGGCGCTCACAGGTCGAACCTCGCGTTGAGCGCGAGCGTGCGCGGCGCGCCGACAAAGAGGTAATCGGACTGCAGGAAGCCCCAGTAATGGCGATTGAAGATGTTGTCGACTTCGGCGCGCAGCGTCACACCATGGCCGCCGATCGTCGTGCGATAGCTGAGGCCTGCATTGAACAGCGTGTAGCTCGGCAGCACAAACTGGTTGTTCGCATCGGCCTTCATGCTGCCGTAGTAATGAGCCTCGACGTTCGCGGTCAGGCCTTGCAGGCCCGGAATGCGGTCGCTCACCTGCAACGTGGCCTGCCAGCGCGGAATGCCCTCGACGCGATTGCCGACGAGATCCGCTTCGGTCTCGTTATACGTGCCCGCTTCCCACGCGGTGCTCGCCGCGACACGGAAACCTGCAGGCAGATCGACGCGACCGTTCAGTTCGAGGCCAGTGATGCGCACCTTGCCGTTCGATACGTACACGTTCTGCGCATTGCCGTATTGCGCGCCGCGCTCGATGCGGAACAGCGCGGCGGACGCGCCATAGTGCTGGGCGTCATACTTCACGCCCACTTCGTATTGCTTGCTCTTGATCGGGTCGAGCACCTGGTCGGCGTTCGCGTAGCTTGACCCCGCCGTGCCGCCGTCCTCGAGCGCCTCGACGTAGCTCGCGTAAAACATCAGGTCGCTGCGCGGACGATACATCAGCGCGAGTGTGGGTGTGATCGGCGTCTTCGTATAGGTGCTGCCGGCCGTGCCGGGCGCGGTATACGACGTCTGGCGATAGCTCGTGTAGCGAACGCCTGCGAGAATCGACCAGTATTTCAGGAAGCTCAGCGTGTCGCTTGCAAACAGCGACTTCTGCTGCGAATTGAAATTGTTGTACTGCTGGCCGTAGTCGAACGTGCCGTTCCAGGTTAGCGGCGTGATCGGGTTGTAAAGGTTGTTCGAGCCGATATCCGTGTACAGCGCCTTCGGCACCGTCTTCTTCGAGAGCCACTGTTCCGACGCGCCGAGCACGACCTGGTGATCGATCGGCCCCGTCGAGAATTTGCCTTCGAGCGTCGCCTGCACGATATCGTAGATCGACGAGCCGCGAGCACGGTTCAGGATCGTATCGAAATCGCCCTGCGGATTGAGCAGATTGAGCCATTGCCCCGAGTAGCTCCGTTCGTCCTTGCTGTGGCTGTAGTCGATGCTCGCTTTCCACACCGGATCGATCTGCCAATGCAAGCCGCTGCTCAGGAAATAGACGTTCGAATTGAAGAACGTATCGCCATAAGCGGATAGATTCGTGCGTCCGCTCGGCGCGCGCGGCACGCTCGTACCCGTGAAATTGCTGAGCGTGATGTCCTGAATGCCGCCGTCCACCTTGCGAGACTGATAAAGACCGTCGAACGTCCACGTGAGCGACTGCGTCAGGCGCGCATCGAGCGACAGCGACTCCGAATTGCGCAGCACATGCGCGCCGTTGTACGTATCGCCCTGCTCGTGCGTGATGTTGAAGCGATAGCCGAACATGCTCTGCGGGCCAAAGCGGCCACCCGTGTCGATGTGTTCGCTCGCTACGCCGTCGGAGCTATAACCGACATCTGCACTGAATGTGAACGTATCGGTCGGCTTCTTCGTCACGAAGTTGATGATGCCGCCCGGCGCACCGAAGCCGTACATGAAACCGGATGCGCCTTTGAGCAACTGAATCGATTCGAACGACTCGACGGGCAGTTCGACGGTCGTCATATAGAACGGCAGGCCGTTGATCTTGTAGCCGTTGAAATCGTCGAGCGCCATGCCGCGAACATTGATCGAATACGCGTTGAATGAATACGTATCGCCTAGCGACAGCACCGCCGCGTCCTCGGCGAACACCTTGCCGAGCGACTTCACCTGACGGTCTTCGAGATCCTGTTGCGTGACCACGCGTGTGGAAAATGGCGTTTCCAGATCCGAACGCGCGCCGAGCGCGCCGCTCGACACCTTAGGCGCCTGTCTGCGCGAACCCTGCACCGTCACGGTGGAAAGGCTGCGTACCGTGTCGATCGACTTTGCGGTTGGCGTTGCAGTCTGCTTGCCCGCTGAATTTTTCGTCGACGTAGCCGACGACGCGTCATCGTTCGCGCTGTTTTCGTCGGCGGCGTACACGTGGCCTGCCGTCAACAACCCCGCACCGACCAGCATGGCTGGAAGCACACGCAAATGGAGAAGTCCCGCCTTCATAATTAGTAATCCGATATAATATGGAGAGTCCGAAGAGCACCGAAGCCGAGCCGAAACTTCCCCGTGTCAGGTCCGAGCCGGAATCGGCCGCTCGATGTACGCGTTCAGAATCTCGACGAAATGCTCGAAAGCCTGGTCGGGAATCGACGGATCCCGAACGAAAAACTCCTGCAGACACAAGCCGCGAATGAAGCACACGATCACATAGCGCGTGAGAGACGGCTTGGGTGATTTGTCGACGCACGTATCAATCGGGTGACCGCTCTCGTCGTCGCCGATCGGGTGCGACAGCAGCGCCTCGTTGAATCGTTCCCGCAGATCCGTATCGCTTTGCAACGCCCAATAGAACTCCAGCGACGTCGGGAAGGTTTCACGCATCTGCGCGCGCCATGTGGTCACCTCGTCGCGTACACTCGCGCCGGCCGCGATGCGCCGTTCGAGCATGCCGATTTTCGTGCCGATCCACGTGACGTAGGACGCCACGAGCAACTCGTTCTTGTGAGGAAAATGATGAAGCAGCGCGCCGCGCGACAGTCCCGAACGCCGGCAGATTTCGCTGATGGAAGCCTTCGCGTAGCCCACGTCCCGGAGGCACGCAAGCGTCGCGTTGATCAGTGCGTGACGGGCGGCGGAGCTGCGCGCGTGCTGTGAGCGCCGTGGCTGCTTCCCGGTATCAGTGGTCAGGTTCGTCATGATGTATGGCGCGTCCAACTCGCACCATGTGCGATCGGACTGCTGCTCGTTAATATTGCTCGCTGGAGCCTTGCTGCAGTGCCGCAGCAAAACAATACAATCGACATGTTATTGAGGGGATATCGGCATGTCCAAGAAAATTCCCTCACATACTTATCTGCAGAATTCGCGCAACCGTACGGTTTCCGGCAGGCGCGGACCTATCGGTCCACGCTGCGATGCGTGGTTGCCCGAGCGGGTTCAGCCAAGCGTCACGTCAACGCATGGTGGCTCCGACACTGCCTTGACGAGTTCGCCGACGTGCCTCGCGTCGCACAGATCGTCCCGCGCTTGCTGCAATGCAGCGAGACGTTTCACCGTATCGCCGACGCGAACGACCGCGACCGCTGCTTTCATCGACGCCTTCGCCTCCGACTTTGCCTGACGGATGTCGCGCAGAACGTCGGAAGCGATGGCCGCGAGCATGCTACCCGCGCCCGCCAGCGCCTCGAGCGATGCGGCACGGCGTCATGCTGAACCATGGATCGACCCCGTCTACCACCATGATCTGGCTCTGTTGCGCCGGCTGCGGGAGCATGACCAAATTGATCGGGAGCGGGCGAGCATCGATGGCGCCAGCGTTCCCGGCCCCCGGGGGGCGCAAACCAGCCCGAACCCGACGGACCGGGGCAAGCTCGGGGCGAAACGACACATCGTCGTAGATGCGCGAGGCATTCCGCTGGCCGCCACGGTCACGGGCGCCCACCTGCATGATTCGATGGCATTCGAATCCACGCGCGATGCCATTCCCGCAGTGTCGGGTCTGAAAGGCCAGGCCCGCAACGCCCTAGCAAACTGTATGCCGACCAGGGCTACGACTTTGCTCGCGGTCGGCGTCACCTGAAGCAACGTGCCATCACGGCTCGTATCGCTCGTTGCGGTGTGGAAAACAAGGAAAAGCGCCGACGGCATCGCTGGGTAGTCGAGCGCACGCATGCCTGGTTTGCCGGTTTCAGCAAGCTGCGCATTCGATTCGAGCGTCGTCTCGACATTCGTGTCGCGTTGCTTTCCCTTGCCGCTGCCGTCATCTGCTCTCGCTTCGTTGATGACTTGTGTTAGCGACTCTAAGCCGCGCGAAATTTATTTATTCATCCATAAAATCAAACAAATTCATCAGACAATTATTCGCATAGACACCGGTTCCGTTTCACCCAATAAAACCGGTTTCAAATTCCACGTATAAACCTTTGAATCACGGGCGCTCCGGCGGTTTTTGATCGAAATCAAGAACCCCCAGCCGACAAGGCTTTCAGCGCTAAAAAAACTAATATCAGGGTTTTCTACGGGTAAAGAATCATCTGCCACACCCGTTAATGCCGGCACGAGCCCGTATCTGGTCGAACAATAATTTCAATTTGCCAACCACTCGCGCAGGGGCACTACGTGAAAATCGCCAGAATGAGTATCAAAATAAAACTCCTTGGCGGCTTCGGCCTGCTCGCCGCGGTCGTCGTGATCGTGTCGGGCATGGCACTCAAGGCGCTATCCGATACCAACGCCGAGTTTTCCCGCTACATGAACGGCATCAGCGCGCGGGCGAACCTGTCCGCACAGATCCGCACGGCCGTCGACCGGCGCGCGATCGCCGCGCGCAACCTCGTGCTCGTGACCAAACCGTCCGACCTCGAACTCGAACTGGCCGAGGTGAACCAGGCGCACAAGGACGTGCAGGAGCATCTCGCGAAGCTCAAGGCAATGATGGCGGACGCGACCGACACGTCCGACCGCGCACGCGAACTGGTGGCCGACATCGTGCGCATCGAAACCAGCTACGGACCCGTCGCGCTGCGCATCGTCGGGCTCGCCCAGGCCGGCAAGAAAGACGAGGCGACCGCCGACATCGACGACAACTGCCGGCCGCTGCTCGCGCAGCTGGTGCGCGCGACCGACGCGTACGCGACCTATACGCATGAACGCGAACTCGCGATCGCCCAGCAATTCGCGGACCGCTATGCGATGGAGCGCAACCTGCTGGCCGGCATCTGCCTGGGCGCCGTCGCGATCGCGGTCTGCGGCGGCCTGTGGCTGACGCGCAAGATCACGGTGCCGATCGGCTCGGCCGTGGACGTCGCACGCACGGTCGCGAACGGCGATCTCGGCAGCCGCATCGACGTGAGCGGCAACGACGAGACGCGCGATCTGCTCGAAGCGCTGCGAACGATGAACGAGCGGCTGATCGGCATCGTGGGCCGCGTGCGCGATTCGTCGAACAGCATCGCGCATGCGGTGAGCGAGATCGCGTCGGGCAACCTCGACCTGAGCCAGCGCACCGAGGAACAGGCCGCGTCGCTGCAGGAAACCGCCGCGACGATGGAGGAATTCACGTCGACGGTACGGCTGAACGCGGAGAACGCGCAACAGGCGAGCGCGCTCGCCGCGAATGCGTCGGATGTCGCGCATCGCGGCAGCTCGGTGGTCGGCCGCGTGGTCGACACGATGACGGAAATCGGCCACCGCTCGTCGAAGATCGCCGACATCACCGGCATCATCGAAGGCATCGCCTTCCAGACCAACATCCTCGCGCTGAACGCGGCCGTCGAAGCGGCACGGGCGGGCGAACAGGGCCGCGGCTTCGCGGTCGTCGCGAGCGAGGTGCGCAGTCTCGCGCAGCGCTCGTCGACGGCGGCGAAGGAGATCAAGGAACTGATCTCCGCGTCGGTGCAGACGATCCGCGACGGCTCGGCGCTCGCCGGCGAAGCCGGCAAGACGATGTCGGACGTCACGCAGGCCGTCGCGCGCGTGACGGACATCATGGGCGAGATCGCGGCCGCATCGGCCGAGCAGAGCCGCGGCATCGACCAGGTGAACCTGACGATCACGCAGATGGACGAGACGACGCAGCAGAACGCCGCGCTCGTCGAGCAGGCCGCGGCCGCCTCGAAGTCGCTCGAGGCGCAAGGCCACGAGCTGTCCGAAACGGTCTCCGCGTTCCGGATGCCGGCCGGCACGCATGCGACGTCGCCGGGCGGGCACGCGCACGTGCCGGCCACGCAACACTGGCAACCGGCCACCGCGTAGCGGATACCGCACGGAGACGACGATGCGCACGCCGTTCCAGCGGTTCGCCTGCGTCACGCTTGCGCGCACCGCGCGATGCGCGGCCGCGCGCAGCACGCGGTGCGGCTGTGCATCGTCGCCGTCCGGCGCGGCCTGTGCACACGCACGACATCGCGCTTCGCCGATTCGTGTCGCGCGTTCGCGGCACGCGTGCGGGTAGCTCGCACGTCGACGTAACCGCGTCATCAGTGGTCGTCGCTGTCGACCGGTGCGACCTCGTGCGCGTGCCCTGAAATGCGCATCGTCACGAACGATCGCACGTCCTACGCACGCCTCCGCCTCGCGTCGCGCGCGCCGCATGTGCAGCGTTGCGCAAGTTTCGATCCCGCCCCGTGTTGCGTGCGTTGCCCTACCCGAGACATGGAGATCGCGCTGCATTCGCACGCGCATTGCTCGCCGCCGCAGACTTTAAAAACCAACGAATGGCGAGTATGCTTAAAAAAGCACTCCCCGTTCGGACGGCGAATCGCGTGCCCTGACTCCCTTCCGATCGCATTGCGGCCCCATCGCTTCGCGCCCCGCGCGTCGATGGCGGCGTCTGCTTCTCGCGCCACGGCCGCACGAACCTTTCCCCCAACAATCGTCAGGAGAGCTGGTGAGCCGACTCGTCGTCGTATCCAATCGCATTGCAGATCCCCGTAAAGCTGCGGCCGGCGGGCTCGCCGTCGCCGTGAAAGACAGCCTGCAGGAAACCGGCGGTGTCTGGTTCGGCTGGAGCGGCAGGCTGCGCGGCGGCGACGATCAGCCCACGCATGGCGACGAGGTGCAGATTCAGAACGTCGGCGGCATCCAGCTCGCGACGATCGATCTCGACCCGCAGGATTACGACGCGTACTACCTCGGCTATTCGAACAACGTGCTGTGGCCGGTGTTTCACTACCGGCTCGATCTCGCGCAGTTCGACCGCCGCTTCGCCGACGGCTACCGGCGCGTCAACCAGCTGTTCGCGCGCAAGCTGCGCACGCTGCTGCGGCCCGACGACACCATCTGGGTCCACGACTACCAGCTGATTCCGCTCGCCGCCGAGCTGCGCGCGATGGGCTGCACGAATCCGATCGGCTTCTTCCTGCACATCCCGATGCCGCCGCCGCCGATCATGGCCGCGATCCCGGAACACGAATGGCTGATGCGCTCGCTGTTCGCGTACGATCTCGTCGGGTTCCAGACCGAGTCGGATCTGCTCCACTTCGAGCATTACGTCGAAGCGGAAGCCGGCGCCGCGCGGCTGCCCGACGGCCGCCTGCAAGCGTTCGGCCGCACGCTGTCGGCCGGCGCCTTCCCGATCGGCATCAACGTCGACGAGTTCGAATCGCTCGCGCGCGATCGCGACGGGATCGACATGTTCGAGCGGATGCGCGACGAATATTCCCGCCGCCAGTTGCTGGTCGGCGTCGACCGGCTCGACTACACGAAGGGGCTGCCGCAGCGCGTGCATGCGTTCCGTCAGTTGCTCGAACAATATCCGGAGAACCGCGACCGCGCGACGCTGATCCAGATCGCCGCGCCGAGCCGCGAGGATCTCGGCGCGTACGACGACCTGCGGCGCGAGATGGACAGCCTGTGCGGCGCGATCAATGGCGACTACGGCGAACTCGAATGGATGCCGATGCGCTACATTCACCGCACCGTCGCGCGCAAGCGCTTGCCCGGCCTCTATCGCGCAAGCCGCGTCGCGCTCGTCACGCCTTTGCGCGACGGGATGAATCTCGTCGCGAAAGAATTTCTCGCCGCGCAGGACGCCGCCGACCCGGGCGTGCTCGTGCTGTCGCGTTTCGCCGGCGCGGCCGAGCAGTTGAAGTCGGCGCTGCTCGTCAATCCGTACGACACGCAAGGCACCGCGCAGGCGATCCAGCGCGCGCTCACGATGCCGCTCGAAGAACGTCGCCAGCGGCACGCGGCGCTGATGGCGATCGTGCGCAAGAGCGACGTGCACTGGTGGCGCACGCGCTTTCTCGACGCGCTCGCCGAAGCCGCCGAAGTCGCGGCCGCGACCGAATCCTGACGCGCGCTCACGCGTCGGTCGCCGCATATTCGAGCGCCGCGCCGTTCACATCGCACAGGTCGACCGAAACCGGAATGCCTTCGCGCAGGCTCTCCGTCAGTACGCAATACGCATCGAACTGATCGAGCACGCGCGTCGCCGCCGCGAGATCGGCCCACGTCTTGCCGATCGACAGCCGGACGGCCATCGCGCCCACCCGTACCCTGCCCGCTTCGTTCTGCACCATGTCGACGTCGATGTGCGCGGCAATCGGCTGCGGATCGACATGCTGTTTTTCCAGCGCGAACTGCAGGCTCGCCGCGAGACAGGTCGCGACGGCCGCGGCCAGCAGCCGGATCGGATTCGGCCCGCGTCCGTCGCCGAGCGGCGGCGGTTCGTCGGTGAGCACCGGCGCCAGCGTCGTGCCGGCAAATACCACTTCGAAACAGAAACGCGCCTGCTGCGCGACATCGACCGATACGTGCGCCTCGCTCATGGCGACTCCGTGGAGATCAACAGGGAATGGAAGGCCGGCACGCAGTCGCATCGACGCGCGCGGCTCGCAGGTTCGCGGCATCTTCAGCGCTCGGGTTCGCGTGGCGGCCCGTACGCGACGAAATCGCGCTCGACCGCGGATGCCTGCTCCGTTTCGATCGCGCCGCCGCGTGCGCCGGCCCCGTCGTCCGGCGCGGACACCGGCGCCGTGGCGGACGACGGTTCGGCGCGCCCGTCGATCAACGCCTGCAACGCGTCGCGCTCGAGCACCTCGCATTGCAGCAGCCGGCGCGCGATGCGTTCGAGCGCATCGCGGCGTTCGCCGAGCGTCGTCGCGACTCGTGCATGCGCGTCGGTCAGCAACGTGCGCACCTCGTCGTCGATCATCCGAGCGGTGTGCTCGCTGCAGCGCCCGTCGCCCGCATGCCATGCACCGGGTATGCCCGTGCGCGCATCGCCGTCGTCGAACGTCGCCAGCCCGATCTTCTCGCTCATCCCGTACTGCATGACCATGTGGCGCGCCATCGCGGTCGCGCGTTCGAGATCGTTCTGCGCGCCCGTCGACACGTCGCCGAACACGAGCTCCTCGGCCACCCGCCCGCCGAGCAGCGCATCGATCCGGTCGAGCAGTTCGCTCCGGCGCAACACGTAGCGATCCTCGGTCGGCACCTGCTGCGTATAGCCGAGCGCCGCGACGCCGCGCGGAATGATCGACACCTTTTTCACCGGATCGCAATGCGCGCGGCTTTCCGCGACGAGCGCGTGGCCGGCCTCGTGATACGCGATGGTCAGCTTCTCCTGTGCGTTCATCACGCGGCTCTTGCGCTCGAGGCCCGTCAACGCGCGGTCGATCGCCTCGTCGAAGTCGGTCATGCCGATCGCCGGCTTGCCGAGTTCGGCCGCATGCAGCGCGGCCTCGTTGACGACGTTCGCGAGATCGGCGCCGACGAAGCCCGGCGTGCGCGACGCGAGTTCGCCGAGATCGACGTCGGTCGCGAGCTTCACGTGCTTCACGTGCACGCCGAGGATCTGCCGGCGGCCGTTCACGTCGGGCCGGTCGATCGCGATGTGGCGATCGAAGCGGCCCGGCCGCAGCAGCGCGGGATCGAGGATCTCGGGCCGGTTCGTCGCGGCCATGATGATCACGCCGGAGCCGGCCTGGAAGCCGTCCATCTCGACGAGCAACTGGTTGAGCGTCTGCTCGCGTTCGTCGTTGCCCGACATCGGGCCGACGCCGCGCACCTTGCCGAGTGCATCGAGCTCGTCGACGAACACGATGCACGGCGCCTTCTGCTGCGCCTGCTCGAACAGGTCGCGCACGCGTGCCGCGCCCACGCCGACGAACATCTCGACGAATGCCGAGCCGCTGATCGAGAAGAACGGCACCGCCGCCTCGCCGGCCACCGCGCGCGCGAGCAGCGTCTTGCCGGTGCCCGGCGCGCCGACCACGAGCACGCCCTTCGGGATCTTGCCGCCGAGCCGCTGGTAGCGGTCGGGGTTGCGCAGGAACGCGACGAGCTGCTGCAGCTCGGCCTTTGCTTCGTCGATGCCCGCGATATCGTCGAACGTGATGCCGGTTTCCTGCTGCACGTACACGCGCGCGCGGCTCTTGCCCATCCCGGTGAAGTCCTGCAGCCCGCCGCGCCTGCGCAGCATCATGTTCCAGATGAACACGAACAGCACGAGCGGCAGCAGCCACGACGCAAGCGATGCGATCCAGCTCGTGTCGGGCGCGCCGTGATATCGGATGCCGGCCGCGGTCAGCGTGTCGGTCAGGTGTTCGTCGGTCACGCGGTTGGTCGTGAAGCGCCACGGCGCGCCGGCCTGCTGTACGGCCGCGGTTTCGGAGGCCGGCAGCATCGCGCCGGCCTGCGGCATCTTCAGCGTGCCCGAGATCGACGCGGGGCCGACCTCGAGATCGTCGACGAGCCGTGCGGCGACCAGGCGGTGAAAATCGCTGTACGCGATCGACGCCGACGACGGATGCAGCATCAGCAACTGCGCGGCGAACAGCACGAAGAAGCCCGCCGCGATCAGCAATCCCGGGTAGTCGAATTTCCTGTCCATGGCATCGGGCCGGACGTGCGCGCTACGCTGCGCGGCACGGCGAACGTGCGCGGACACGCGCGCAGCCGGCGCGCGGCATCGGCGGCCATGTGGAAGCGGCCTTCATCCACGCCATCGTCGTCTCGCTTCAACGCCTCGTTCGTCGCATCAATGGCGCCGCGACGACGCCGTCGGCCGGCGCCGCCGGGCAATCCTCGCCCGGGCGGCACGCCGCGACGCGCCGCCCCTGAATCCAGTCTAGTTCGCGCGCGGGCGTCGCGCATGGCCCGAGGCGTGCCTCGAATCGTCCGACAAACACCTTTCATCTGCCCCCGTTGCCGCGTTATAGTCGCATTCATGACATTTTTGTGACATTCATGCCGAAGCGGCCGGCACGCAACGCCGGCCATTGCTTTCCATCCTGCGGCGCGGCAGCCTGTGCGACGCCGCAGCGCATGACGCCCCCGTCCACCCGCCCATTCGAGGAACCCACGACGTGAACGACACGCCCGATCGCCCCGACGACCTTCCCGCCGATCCCGACCGCCGCCGTGTGCTCGGCGGCCTCGCCGCGCTCGGTGCGGGCGTCGCGCTCAGCGGCTGTGAAACCACGGCAGGCAGCGCGCCGCGTTCCGCCGCCGACCAGCGCATCGACGAAGCGTTGCGCCAGCGCGTGCGCCACATCGTCGTGATCTATGCGGAAAACCGCAGCTTCGCGAACCTGTACGGCGATTTCCCGGGCGTGCAGCATCCGTTGAGCGAGGTGCGGCCCGAGCACGCGCAGCAGCTCGATCGTGACGGCAAGACGCCGCTGCCCGTGCTGCCGAAGATCTGGGGCGGGCTCGTGCCGCAGGCGCAGGAAGTGGACGGCAAGCGCTACGCGATCGCCGAACGCGACATCGACAAACTGCCGAACGCGCCGTTCCTGATTACGGACGCACAGGGCAAGGCGCTGCCGAACGGCGTGATCACGCGCGATCTGTGGCACCGCTTCTACCAGAACCAGATGCAGATCGCGGCCGGCCGCAACAACCAGTTCGCCGCGTGGGCCGATTCGGGCGGCCTCGTGATGGGTCACTACCGCAATTCGGCCGATACGCTGCGACTGTGGAATCTCGCGCGGCAATACACGCTGTGCGACAACTTCTTCATGGCGGCCTTCGGCGGTTCGTGGATGAACCACATGTTCCTGATCTCGGCGCAGCCGCCGCTGTATCCGGACGCGCACAAGCATCCGCATGCGGCGAAACTGCTGTCGAAGGTCGAAGGCGACGATCCCGCCGGTACGCGCCTGAAACTCGCCCACGATTCGCCCGCGTCCGCGCTCGACGGCCCGCCGAAGTTCGCGGCCGATGGCGCGCTGACGCCGGATGGCTACGGCGTGAACACGATGGCGCCGCCGTACCAGCCGAGCTACGTACCGCCGCCCGATCCGGGCAACGCCGCGTATGCGGATCCGGCCGATCATCGCGTGATGCCACCGCAGGGCTATGCAACGATCGGCGATCGCCTGTCGGAAAAGAACGTCGACTGGGCGTGGTACAGCGGCGCGTGGCAGTACGCGCTCGAGCATCGCGACACGGGTACCGTGCCGGATTTCCAGTACCACCATCAGCCGTTCAACTATTTCGCGAACTACGCGCCCGGCACCGACGCGCGCAGCAAGCACCTGCGCGACGCAGGGCTCGGCGACGAGCCGTCGACCAACCGCTTCATCGCCGACATCGACGCGGGCCGCCTGCCGGCCGTCACGTTCTACAAGCCGCAGGGCAACCTGAACATGCACGCGGGTTATGCGGACATCGAATCGGGCGACCGTCACATCGCGACCGTGATCGACCATATCCGGCGCGGGCCGCAATGGGACAACACCGTGATCGTGATGACGCACGACGAGAACGGCGGCTGGTGGGATCACGTCGCGCCGCCGGAAGGCGATCGCTGGGGGCCGGGCTCGCGGATTCCGGCGCTCGTGATCTCGCCGTTCGCGAAGAAGGGTTTCGTCGATCACACGCTGTACGACACGAACTCGATCCTGCGCTTCATCAGCCGCGTGCACGGGCTCGCGCCGCTCGACGGCGTGGTCGCGCGCAACAAGGCGTTCGCCGCGCGCGGCGCGACGCCGCCGGGTGATCTGACGAACGCGCTCGATCTCGGCTAAGAACCGGCTGGCCTGATTGGTTGGCCGCTTGGCGGCTTGAAACGACGACGCCCCGGGCAATGCGATGGCCCGGGGCGTCGTTCATTTCCGGCCTGAAAACGCTACGCGGCGCTTCGCAGTGCGTCACACTCCACCTGCGCAGCGTGGCGCCCCGCCTGCCGGCCGAAGAACGTCGCATCGGCCAGCGACAGCCCCGAGCTGTACCCGGCGCCCCAGCGCGGCAGCCCGCAGGTCGTGCGGCCCGCCGCATAGAGCCCCGGCACCGGCGCACGCGCCGCATCGACCACCTGCCCGGTCGGCAGCGTGTCGAGCCCGCCCAGCGTGAAGTGCGGATAGAACGCATAGTCGATCCGGCAATCGAGCGCGACGAACGGCGGCTCGATCAGCGGCTGCAGCCATTTCTTCGCCTTGTGGAACAGCGGATCGGCGCCTTCGGCCGCATGGCGGTTGTAGACGTCGACGGTGGCCGTCAGCGTGCCGGCCGGCATCTGCAGATCGCGTTCGACTTCCTCCCATGTTTCGCCGGCCGCCGCGATGCCGATCCGCGCGATCGCGGGCGGCTCCTGGTACGTCGCCTGGTCGACGAGCAGGTAGATGCGGTCGTCGGCCTGGTGGAACGCGTGATGGCCCGTGCGGCCGTGATAGCCGTCCTCGTTGATGAAGCGTTGCCCGCGCGCGTTCACGAAGATCCCCCGGATCAGCGATTCGGGCGCGTAGAACGGCAGGCTGACGAAGCCCTGATCCATGTGGATCGCCGCGCCGCCCGCGCTCTGACCGAGCAAAATGCCCGAGCCATCGTCGCCGGGGCTGCCGATCGGCTCGTCCGAGCGCAGGAACTGCGGTGCATGCCGGCGCACCATCTCGCGATTCATCGCGAAGCCGCCCGCGCACAGGATCACCGCGCGACGTGCCCGCACGAATGCCGTCTCGCCATACGCGCGCAGCACGACGCCACGCACGGCGCCACGCACGGCGCCGCCGTCGTCGACGATCAATGCCTGCGCGCGCGTGTCGTAGCGCGTCGCGACACCGAGCGCCGCCACGCGTTCCGCCAGCACGCGCATCAGCATCTGGCCGCCACCCCAGCCCGGCCATTGCGGCGTGTGCCCGCGCGGGCACGGCTTCGCCGCCTCGCTGAACGGCCAGGCTTCCTCGCTGCCCGACCAGATCAGGCAGTCGTCGGTTTCGGGTTCGACGATCCGCTCGGCAATGAACGTGTTCTTGTACTTGAGGCCCTGCGCGACGAGCCAGTCGTGGTGCGCGAGGCTTTCGTTCGCGTAGAGCCGCACCTTCGCGTCGTCGGCGTCGCGGCCGCCGGCCAGCATCAGGTAGCGGTACAGATCCTCGGTAGCGTCGGTAAAGCCGGCCTGCCGCTGCGCGGGCGTGCCGCCGCTGCCGCCGAGGTAGATCTCGCCGCCCGACAGCGCGCTCGTGCCGCCGTAGCTCGACGCGCGCTCGACGATCAGCGTGTCGGCGCCGGCGCTCGCGGCTTCGATCGCCGCGCAGGCGCCGGCCGCGCCGAAGCCGACGATCACGACATCATGTTCGGCATCCCAACGATGTACGTCGCGGATGTTCAGGGGGTGAGTCAGGGAATAGTCGGATGACATGAGGAATGGTCAGCGTTTAGGAGATCTGCGGGAAGCGGTGGGTGTGGCGAGGGCTCGCGGCCCTGATGCGGGCGTCGCTGCGCCGTCACGTCACGATGGCGCGTTGCAGTGATACCGCGTTGCCGGTACTGGCACGCGGCGGCGCCAATGCAGGCCGCGTGCGCTGCCATGCGCGACGGCAATCGAATCGCGCGAAGCCGGACCCGCCGCGCCAGCCTGGCCGACGCACGACGACTGCACGGCGATTTCGGCGAATGCGGACAACGCGCCGCCGCGCGACGACGTCCGGCCGGTTGGCGCGGCGCGCGGCCGCGCCGGCGTCACATGCCGCGCATCGCGGCGAAACCGAAGTGCGACGGATCGATCGGCACGCAACCGGTCGGCAGGCCGTTCACGTCGACCGAGCGGCATTGCAGGATGCCGGCCGCATACGGCGGCGACGGCACCTGATCGGCGCCGTATCGCGCCAGTGCCATGGCAGCGAACGTGCCCATTGCCAGTACGCACAGCTTGCGAGTCGTCAGTCTCATGATCGTGTCCCCTCCGGTTGTCCGCTGGTGCGGCTCGTATCCGGCGGGCATCGCATGCGGCACCGGATGACTGCACGGTAGCCAGCGCCCGGCCGTCGGCCATCGTCCGTTTCGACTAGGGGCAAACGCTGAGCGGACGGGGTACGGCCTGCGGCATCGCAACATCGAACGCCACGGCTTCGCATACGTGAAGGAAACGCGACACGTCGCGCGCCTGTCGTAGCAGGCCGCGCCAATCGTCAGACGCATGCCGCGCTCCGGTCGCTGCGTCGCACCATCCACGCAGCCTCGTGCGATATAAGGCGGCCTGCCCCGGTGTTTTCCCCGACCCTCGCCCTGCTCCGTATGGATGATGAATCCCGGCCTGCCCGGTGCGAACCTGCCCGTCGACGTCGCAATGCCGCCGCGTCGGCCCGCTTCGCACGGCCGATGCGTTCCGTTTTTCCACGGGAGCCAACGCATGACCGATTCCAATCCCCGCCACGCGCTGTACGACCTTGCGTGCCGATACGCGCAAGCCGTCGACCGGCGCGACTGGCCACGACTCACCGCCCTCTTCACCCCCGATGCCACCCTGGCCGGCCCCGGCTTCCGCTTCGACGACCGCGACGCGATCGTCGCGGGCATGCGCGTGATCGAGCGCTACGAAGCGACCCAGCATCACGTGCACAACCAGCTCGTCACGCTCGACGGCGGCGAGGCCGACGTCGAGACCTATGGCGTCGCCTGTCACGTCTATGTGCGCGACGGCGCGAAGCGCAAGCTCGACTGGGGGCTGCGCTATCGCGACCGCTGCGTGTTCGACGGCACCACGTGGCGCTTCGCCGCGCGCACGCTGCACGTCGACTGGGCGCAAGACCTGCCGCTGGAGGGTTGAACGATGCGCACCTCCGCTCCCCTCGACGGCCGCACCGCGCTCGTGACGGGCGGCGCCGGCGGTATCGGTGCGGCCTGCGCGCACGCGCTCGTCGCCGACGGCGCGGCCGTCG
>NZ_JAAGPM010000162.1:0-16571 GCF_017104865.1 Burkholderia sp. Ac-20349 | reverse complement strand
CTGCAGCCGGATCACGAGGCGGTTCGAGCCGGGACGCAGCGCGGTGGGCCCGAGCGCCGAGTGCGGCACCGGGCGGAAATTGACGACGATCTCCGCGACGCGATCGGCAAGACGCTTGCCGGTGCGCGACGAAGCCGAAGGCAGCCGCGTGACGCTGCCGGCCGGTTTCGACGCGACGGCCGTGCGCGTGACGGGCAACGTGGTCGGCTCCGCGCCGTTCACAGGCACGGTCAGCCATCGCGGCTGGCGGGTGGCCGACGTGCGCCTGCCGAAGCTGACGGGCAGCCACGACGCATCGGTCGTCGCACCGGCGGAGGTGGAACTGTGAGCGATCCGCGCTATTCGATCGGTATCGATCTCGGTACGACCCACTGCGCGCTGTCGTATGTCGACAGCGCCGCGAGCGACGGCGAAACCATCACGCAGCAGGTGCTGCCGATCGCGCAGCTCACCGCGCCCGGCGCGCTGGAGTCGCGCGACCTGCTGCCGTCGTTCCTCTATCTTCCGCATGAAAGCGAACTGACGCAGGGCGACCTGACGCTGCCGTGGACGGCTTCGCGCGCCTTCGCGGTCGGCGAGATGGCGCGCACCCGCGGCGCCGGCACGCCGATCCGCCTCGTGTCGAGCGCGAAGAGCTGGCTGTGCCACCCGGGCGTCGACCGCCGCGCGGCGATCCTGCCGAGCGATGCGCCGCCGGAAGTGTCGCGCGTGTCGCCGCTGGAAAGCTCGATCCGCTACCTGACGCACCTGCGCGAAGCGTGGGACCACACGCATCCCGACGCGCCGTTCGCCGACCAGGACGTGACGGTCACGATCCCCGCATCGTTCGACCCGGCCGCGCGCGAACTGACGGCCGAGGCCGCCCGCGCCGCCGGCTACTCGCGGATGACGCTGCTTGAAGAGCCGCAGGCCGCGCTGTACAGCTGGATCCAGAAGAGCCAGGGCGGCTGGCGCAAGCAGGTGCAGGTCGGCGACCTGATCCTGTGCGTCGACGTCGGCGGCGGCACGACTGACCTGTCGCTGATCGCGGTGGTCGAGCGCGAAGGCAATCTCGAGCTGCATCGCGTGGCGGTCGGCGAGCACATCCTGCTCGGCGGCGACAACATGGACCTCGCGCTTGCGCATATCGTTGCGCGCAAGCTCGCGCAGCAGGGCACGCAGGCCGATCCGTGGCAACTGCGCGCGCTCACGTACGCGTGCCGTTCCGCGAAGGAAACGCTGCTGTCCGACCCGACGACCGACGCAGTGCCGCTCGTCGTGCCGAGCCGCGGCTCGAAGCTGATCGGCGGCTCGATCCGCACGGAGCTGACGCGCGCGGAACTCACGCAGACGATCCTCGAAGGCTTCTTCCCGCAAGTCGACGCAGCCGCGCGCCCGGTGAGCCGCGCGCGCGTCGGCCTGACGCAGCTCGGCCTGCCGTATGCGCAGGACGCGGGCATCACGCGCCATCTCGCGGCGTTCCTTGGCCGCCAGGTCGCGGCGCTCGACTCGCTCGAAGGCGTGCAGCGCACGCTGCCGCAGGGCGCGACGTTCCTCCATCCGACCGCCGTGCTGTTCAACGGCGGCGTGTTCAAATCGACGCTGCTCACGCAGCGCGTGCTCGATACGCTCAACAGCTGGCTCGCCGCTGAAGGCGCGCCGCCCGCGCGCCTGCTGGAAGGCGCGGATCTCGATCTCGCGGTCGCACGCGGCGCGGCGTACTACGGCTTCGTGAAGCGCGGCCGTGGCGTGCGCATTCGCGGCGGCACGGCGCGCGCGTACTACGTCGCGATCGAATCGGCGATGCCCGCGGTGCCGGGGCTCGAACCGCCGGTGCAGGCGCTGTGCGTCGCACCGTTCGGGATGGAGGAGGGCTCGGACGCGGCGCTGCCGCCGCAGGAGTTCGGCCTCGTCGTCGGCGAACCGGTGCAGTTCCGCTTCTTCGGTTCGTCGGTGCGCCGCCAGGATCAGGTCGGCACGCTGCTCGACTACTGGTCGCCGGAAGAGCTGCAGGAGCTGGAGGAAATCCAGGCGACGCTGCCCGCCGAAGGGCGCACGGTCGGTGAGGTCGTGCCGGTGAAGCTGCATGCGCGCGTGACCGAAGCCGGCACGCTCGAACTCGAGGCGATCCCGAGCGGCACGAACGAGCGCTGGAAGGTCGAGTTCGACGTGCGCGGCGCCGCCTGAGCGCGATGAAGCGCTATACGGTCGGGATCGACCTCGGCACCAGCAATACGGTCGTCGCGTACGTCGAGGCCGGTTCCGACGCGATCCGCGTGTTCGA
Source organism: Burkholderia sp. Ac-20349 (assembly GCF_017104865.1). Lineage (NCBI taxonomy): Bacteria > Pseudomonadati > Pseudomonadota > Betaproteobacteria > Burkholderiales > Burkholderiaceae > Burkholderia > Burkholderia sp. Ac-20349. The sequence goes on along the minus strand of NZ_JAAGPM010000162.1, from coordinate 14,308 downwards.
CGTCGAGCAGCTGGTCGGCCCCGGCGCGGTGGCCGCGCAGCCGCTGCTGCCGTCGGTGCGCTATCACCCGGCGGCGGGCGAGCTGCCGCCGGACACGCTGCGGCTGCCGTGGGCCGTCCACGCGAAAGCGAACGCGGCCGGCGCGACGCCGGCCGTGATCGGCCGCTACGCGCGCACGCTCGGCGCGCAGGTGCCGGGCCGGCTCGTCACGAGCGCGAAGAGCTGGCTGTCGCACGCGTCGGTCGACCGGCTCGCGGCGATCCTGCCGTGGGGCGCGGCCGACGGCGTCGACAAGGTGTCGCCGGTCGATGCCAGCGCGAGCTATCTCGCACACGTGCGCGACGCGTGGGACGCACGTTTTCCCGATGCGCCGCTCGCGAAGCAGGACGTGATCCTGACGGTGCCCGCGTCGTTCGACGACGGCGCGCGCGCACTGACGGTCGAGGCCGCGCGACGCGCGAAGCTGCCCGCGCTGCGGCTGCTGGAGGAGCCGCAGGCTGCGTTCTACGACTGGCTGTACGGCCAGCGCGAGACGTTGCGCGACACGTTTGCCGCCGCGCGGCGCGTGCTGATCTGCGACGTCGGCGGCGGCACGACCGACCTCACGCTCGTCGACGTCGCGCCGGGCGACGACGGCGAGCCGACCTTCACGCGCGTCGGCGTCGGCAATCACCTGATGCTCGGCGGCGACAACATGGACCTCGCGCTCGCGCGGCTGGTCGAGTCGCGGCTGACCGAGCCCGGCACGCGGCTGTCCGCCGCGAGCCTGTCGCAGCTCGTCGAGCGTTGCCGTGCGGCGAAGGAACGGCTGCTCGGCGACGATGCACCCGAATCCGTCAACGTCACGCTGCTCGGCGCGGGCAGCAAGCTCGTCGGCGGCGCGCGTTCGGCCGAGCTGACACGGCAGGAAGTCGAGCAGATCGTCGTCGATGGCTTCTTTCCGCAGGTCGAAGCCGGCGAACTGCCGCGCCGTGCGCGTGCCGCGATCGTCGAATTCGGGCTGCCGTATGCGAGCGACGCGGCCGTGACGCGCCACGTCGCCGCTTTTCTGAATCGTCATGCGGAAGGCCCGCTGCCCGACACGCTGCTGCTCAACGGCGGCGTGTTCCGCGCGGGCGCGCTCGCCGGCCGTCTCGCGCAGACGCTCGGCGCGTGGCGCGGCGCACCGCTCGACGTGCTGCACAACGCGCATCCGGATGTGGCGGTCGCGCGCGGCGCGGTGGCCTACGGGCTCGCGCGTGCCGGGCATGCGCCGCGCATCGGCGGCGGGTCCGCGCGCAGCTATTTCCTCGTACTCGACGATGGCGCCGCAGAGGCGGCCGCGCGTGGCGTCTGCCTGCTGCCGCGCGGCACGGAAGAGGGCCACGAGATCCGGCTCGACGATCGCACGTTCGCGCTGCAACTCGGGCAGCCGGTGCGTTTCCACCTCGTGTCGACAGTGGCCGAGACGGCGTACCGGCCCGGCGATCTCGTCGATCTCGACGGCGGCGATTTCGTGCGGCTGCCGCCGATTGCGACGGTCGTCGACGCAAAAGCGGGCGGCGATGCGCGCGAAACGCCGGTGAAGCTCACCGCGTCGCTGACCGAGGTCGGCACGCTCGAAATGCACTGCATCGCGACCGACGATGCGGCGCGCCGCTGGCGGCTCGAATTCCAGTTGCGTGGCGATGCGCCCGCGCAGGGTGATGACGCTGCACTCGCGCGGCATCCGCGGCTGGATCAGGCAATCGAACTGATCGAGCGCTCGTTCGGCAGCAAGGCTGCTGGCGTCACGCCGAAAGACACGCGCCGGCTGCGCGCGCAGCTCGAACAGGTGCTCGGTGCGCGCGAAGACTGGGACGTCGCGCTCGCGCGCGAATTGTTCGACGCGTTGCTCGCGCGCGCACGGCGGCGGCGCCGCTCGGCCGATCACGAACGTGCGTGGCTGAATCTTGCCGGCTATTGCCTGCGCCCGGGCTTCGGCCATCCGCTCGACGCGTGGCGCATCGAGCAACTGTGGCCGCTGTTCGACGACGGGATTCAATACGTGACCGACGGGCAGGTGTGGTCGGAGTGGTGGACGCTGTGGCGGCGCGTGGCCGGCGGCCTCGACGACGATGCGCAGACGCAGGTGCGCGACGCGATCGCGTTCCTCGAACCGACCGACGACAAGCGGCGCAAGCTGCCGTTCGATCCGGGCAAGGTTGGGCCGGCCGACATGACGCGGTTGTCCGCGTCGCTTGAGCGGCTGCCGGTCGAGCGCAAGGTCGAGCTGGCCGAGCGGCTGATCGCGCAGTTGCAGAAGCCGGGCGAGCGGGCGCTGTGTGCGTGGGCGCTCGGGCGCATCGGCGCGCGGCGGCCGTTCTACGGCAGCGCGCACAGTGTCGTGCCGGCGGAAGTCGCGAAGGGCTGGCTCGATGCGCTGTTCACGCTCGACTGGAAGCAGGTCGAACCCGCAGCGTTCGCGGCCGCACAGATTGCGCGGATGACCGGAGACCGTTCGCGCGACCTGCCGGACGACACACGCGAGGCCGTGATCAAGCGCCTGTCGGCCGCGAATGCGTCGACGGCGTGGATCGACATGGTGCGGGAAGCGATTGCGTTCGACGAAGCCGACACGGTGCGCGTGTTCGGCGAAACGCTGCCGGCGGGGTTGAAGCTGCTGGCGGGATGAGTGGCGCGGTGTGCTCTGGCATCATTCGGATGCCAGAGTATTGCGCGGTGTTGCCGATGCGGGCTGACGCTCGCCGATTCAACGTCCTTCGAATACGCGGATGGCTACCGTGGCATCGCATCGGCAGCCGTATGTGCGTTGTCAGCCTGCCGGTCAGATCTGTGGCGTCGTCTCGCGTGGCGATGCGGCGGATTCCACTGCTATTACGCTCGGCGCGGCCGACCGCCGCGCGAGATGAATCCCCGCCAGCATGCAGCGCACCGATCCACCGGCCAGTTCGATCGTCGGCACGTCGAGCGGCAGCAGGCGTGCGGAACGCTCGATCGTCGCACGCTGCACTGGCGTGAGGCAGTCGTACGCGCGCCGCGACAGCGCGAGCACACGCCCCTCCTTGCCCGACAATTCCAGCGTATTACCTGCGAAATTCGCGATCTGCGACGCATCGAGCGCGATCACCGTGCGTCCCGTTTCGGCCAGCCGCTGTGCGATCTCGTCGCGACGGTGGCTGTCGGCGATGAGGTCGAGGCCGACCATCGCGAACTCGGTCGCGACGCTCATCATCACGTTCGTGTGATAGATCGGCCGCCCGTCGGCGTCGGCCGTATCGAAGCAGATCGGTTCGAAATTGAAGTTCGTGCAGAAGCGTTCGAGCGCGACCGGATCGGCGCGGCGCGAACGCGCGGTGTACGCGATCCGCGCGACGTGGTCGAGGACCATCGCACCCGTGCCTTCGAGGAACACGTCGTCGTATTCGAGCCCCGAGTAGTCGATCACGTCCTGCACGCGATATTCGGCTTTCAGCATTTCGATCACGTCGGCGCGCCGTTCGCGGCGCCGGTTCGCGCTGAACATCGGATACAGCGCGACGTGGCCGCCCGGATGCGTCGAGAACCAGTTGTTCGGGAACACGGAATCGGGTGTGTCGCGTTCGCCGTGATCGTCGAACACGTGCACGCGCACGCCGGCGTCGGCGAGCGTCTGCGCGGCGGCCGTGACTTCGTCGCGCGCGGCGGCGGACACGGATGCCGCGCCGTCGGCGGCGGCCGTGCGCTGGAACGCGTTGTCGGCCGCGGTCTGCGGGTTCGGCAGGAAGCGGTGCGGCCGGATCATCACGACGGCGGCCGGCGCCTGGATCGATACGAGATTCATGGAAGGCAAGGACGAAAGGCTGGAAACCGGGCGGCGCACGGGCCGCCCGGGCATCGCGGTCAGCGCGCGAACGCGGCGACGGCTTCGGTGACGTATGCCGCGTGACCCTGCGCGATCGCGGCCGGGTCGTCGATCAGCGCGAACAGGTTCTTCGGGTCGACGGCCGGCGGAATCAGCGCGATCTCGACGCCCGCGTTGTGCTGCTGGGCGAGCGCATGCAGGTAGCGCAGCGCCGAGTAATCCTCGAGCGCGAAGCCGACCGAGTCGAACACCGTGACTTCGTCCGCGCGTTCGCGGCCGGTCGTCTCGCCCTGCAGCACGCGCCACAGCTCGGTGACGGGGAAGTCGGCCGGCATCTGCTGGATCTCGCCCTCGATGCGCGATTGCGGCTCGAATTCGACGAACACGCGGCCCGCATGCAGCACGCCCGCTTCGAGTTCGGTCTTGCCCGGGCAATCGCCGCCCACGGCGTTCAGGTGCATGCCGGGCTCGATCATGTCGGCCGTGACGATCGTCGCGTACGCCTTGTCGGCGGTGACGGTCGTCACGATGTCGGCGCCGCGCACGGCATCGGCGGTCGATGCGGCGCGCACGACGCGCAGCGCCGGGTACGCGGCGAGGTTCTGCACGAGCTTGTCGGTCGCGCGCGGATCGACGTCGAACACGCGGATTTCGTCGATGCCGAGCAGCGTGTGGAACGCGATCGCCTGGAATTCGCTCTGCGCGCCGTTGCCGATCAGCGCCATCGTGCGCGAGTCGGGGCGTGCGAGCGCCTGAGCGGCGAGCACCGACGTGGCGGCCGTGCGCAGCGCGGTGGTCAGCGTGAGTTCGGCAAGCAGCAGCGGGTAGCCGGTATCGACTTCGGCGAGCGCGCCGAATGCCATCACCGTGTGCATGCCGCGCGCGGCGTTGACGGGGTGGCCGTTCACGTACTTGAACGCGAACAGCGATGCGTTCGCGACGGGCATCAGCTCGATCACGCCGTCGCGCGAGTGGCACGCGACGCGCGGCGACTTGTCGAAGTCGGCCCAGTGCAGGTAATCGGCGCGCAGCGTGTCGACGAGCTCGCGGAGGAACGTCGTGACGCCGGTCCTGGCGATCAGTCGGGCGGTGGCGGGAACGTCGAGGAAGCGGGTCATGCGTTTGTCTCCAGTATTCTCAGTGCCGGTACGGGTGTCCCTGGCGTTCTGGTCGACCGGGCGGTGCTTCGGCTCGGGCTGCCTGGAAAGCGGCGGCACGGCGGGTACGGCCGGTCGATAGAGTCATTATTTCCGCGAGTCGAGCCAACAAAAAGACGGCAAAAGTGGCAGATTTATCGATAGACTTGCCAAAATGCTGGCCCGATCCGGCAATTTGACTAAGTCGCAGTGGCCAGAATGCACAGCCTCCGGCACGCTGGCGGCCGGTTCACGCTCAACAGGAAAGCCCGCTCATGATCACGCTCGACGACGTCGACCGGCAGCTCATCGCATTGCTGCGCGACAACGCGCGACTGCCCGTCGTCGCGCTGGCGAAGGAATTGCGCGTCGCGCGCGCGACCGTGCAGAACCGGCTGACGCGGCTGGAGAAAAACGGCGTGATCGTCGGCTATACGGTGCGGCTCAAGCCGGCGGCGGAACGGCACCGGATCCGCGCGCTGATGTCGATCGCCGTGCAGGGCAATCGCGGTGCGGAAGTGGTGAAGGTGCTGCGCGGGCATCCGAACGTCGCGTCGATCCACAGCACGAACGGGCGCTGGGATCTCGTCGCCGAGCTGCATGCCGATTCGCTCGAGCACTTCGATCGCGTGCTCGGTGCGATTCGGCTGATCGACGGGATCGCCAATACCGAGACGAGCATTCTGCTGTCGACGCACAAGGCGTGACGGAGGGGCGGGGCCGAGCTGACCTCGTTGCTGCCGAAGGGCTCGGCCGCGGATAGATTGGCCACGTAGCGGCTGTGAATCAAAGCGGCCGGCGCGAAAGGTGCCGCGTCGCGCCGTTGTCCGAATTCCATTTCGATCGCGACATGGCTAGCTGAAAGCGGGCCGGTTTCACTCGGCGTACCAGCCAATCGTTTGCCGCACGACGGAGATGATCCTGTCCGCGCGACGCGCGATACGAGCCACGAACCGCCGGGCCGGCAGCGCGCCATCTTGCTTCGGCATCCCTATTTGACCGATGGCTCGGGAATTACGCTAATTAACGTCAGAAAGTCAAAACTTTGGCCCTCGTTGATCGATCGGGCATGCTAGTCTGAATCGGTAATGCAAAGTAATACAAAAAGCCCTTAATAAATTACAGATCAATAACATGGCACAGGCGATAAAGGACGCAGGGGGACGGGGAACGTGCACGTCAAGTACGCCGGCAGTACACGCTACGGCTATACGAGAGGAATCAGAGGGGATCAGTCTGATCGAGCTTGGCGCTCGCGTGTCGTCGGTGACGGTGCTGGGCGTGTTTGCTTATATGCTCTATCTGCAGTGGCGACTGGATACGAGCCGGATCACGCTGATCCTGCTGTTGGTCTCCTCCGTTCTGACCGTTGGATTGTCGGCGTTTGCGAACTTGCCGAGGCGGCGCGACTGGCATCCCGTCGCGGTGTTTTTTACGCTTGGCGGCTCGTTCTATTGTCTCGCCTATCAGCTGACCGCCAGCACGCAACTGATCCCGGAGTGGGCCGGGGGCGCCTGGCAAATTGCCGGGATTGCATTGCAATTGTTCGCCAAGCTGTCGTTGGGGCGCTCGTTCGGTCTGCTGCCGGCGAATCGGGGCGTCGTCTCGACCGGTGCGTACCGCTTCGTGCGTCACCCGATCTACGCCGGTTATCTGCTGTCTGAAATCGGTTTCCTGCTCGCCAACTTCAGTACCCGAAACCTGATCACGATCGGCGTCTGGATGGTGTTGCAGATCGGGAGAATCATGCTGGAGGAGCGCCTGTTGTCGGACGACGCGGATTATCGTGCGTACCGGGCCCGGGTTCGGTACCGGCTGATTCCGGGCGTGTTCTGACGGGCATGCCGAACGCTCGCCCTGCCTGATCGTGGATGAGCGCCGTGAGCGTGAGGCCGGCGCAGCGCTTCGTGCGCCGGTTTCCGTCGAATCAGGTGGCGAATCGCGCGGCAGGGTCAGGCGAGCGCCGCCGGCTCCGGAAACACCGGCTCGCCCAGCGTCAGCATCAACCGGTTTGCCCACGCGAAGATCGCGACCGCGTGCGACAGGTCGAGAATCTCCTCATGGGTCAGCCCTTCGGCTTCCAGCGCGGCGATGTCGCGCGCGTCGACCGTATCGGGCCGCTCCGTCAGAGCGATCGCGTAACGGATGATCGCGCGCTCGCGCGCCGTCGTGCCGGCCGTCGCCGGATCGTCGAACACCTGCTCGATCGCGTCGGTGCGTTTCGCGAGTTGTGCGAAGCGCTGCGCATGCACGGACGCGCAATACACGCAGCCGTTCACGCGCGACACGGCCGTGCTGGCCAGTTCGCGCTCCGCGCGCGACAACCCGCCGGGGCCGTACATGATCGCGTTGAACACGCCCGAGCGTTGCCGCAGGATCTCGGGAAGATGGACGAGCAGCAGGTAATAGTCGGACGTCTTCGCGTGCGGGTGGCTCGCTTCGAGCACGGCCAGCTGGTCGGGCGTCGCGGCATCGAGCGAAATGGTGTCGAGCCAGGCACGCCAGCCGAGCGTGTCGGACGTGAAGCCGTGGGTGGTCGTCGTCATGCGGCCTCCGTGGCGGCACGTGCCTGAAGCGCTTGCGCGGCGACGGCGACACGTAACTGATACGCGACGAACGCCACGAGCTGCGACAGCGCGACGATCGCGGGCGTCGTGAGTCCGGCCGACTTCAGCGCGTCGAGATCGGACGGGCGCGCGTCGACAGGGGCGAGCGTCAGCAGTCGCGCATGTGCAAGGATCGCGCCGATGCGTCGAGGCAGCAGGTCAAACGCATCGGCGTCCGCGCGCGCGATATCGTCGAGCGTGCCGCCTGCGTCGACCAGTCGTGCGCGATAGGTATCTGCCAGCACGCGTGCGTTCGATTTTTCTGCGACATAGCGCGCCGCATGCAATCGTTCGATCAACGAAAGATCCGGCAGCGCGGGATCGAACAGCGCAGCTTCGCTCAGCCGCGTATGCAGCAGCACCTTGTCGCGCGCGCGGCGCAGTGCAGCGACCGCGTCGCCGTCGCGCAGGCCGGCGATCGCGTCGATCGTGTCCGGCGCATCGGCCGGCGTGATGGATTCAGTCATCGTATCGGGTTCCCTTCGTCGTCAATGTGATCGATGGACGCGCGCTTACGCATCGGCGTCGCGCCATTCGTCGCCTTGCAGTTCCGCATTGGCATACGCGACGAGCGCGTCGTAGTGGCGGTCACGGTCGGCGTCGAACAGCCGGCTCGCGATGCCGCGCGCCAGCCGCTGCGCGCCCGCACTGATGGCCGGGATATCGCCGGACAGCTTGCCGTGGCTCAGGCTCGCCGCATGGTTGAAGCAGTGGATCCGCGTGATGGCCGCGCACGTGCCGGGCTCGCGCTCCTGGAACGCGAACGCGGGGCCGAGATCGGGCGACTCGGCGAGCTCGTCGAGCCACGTGCCCGGTTCCGCTCGATAGCGATCCTTCCAGCGCCGCACCTGCGCGCCGAACGACGCGAATTCCGCGCGGGTCGTCCAGTCCGAATGAAAGCCGGTCGCGAAGATCAGGAAGTCGACGGTGTAACGCCCGCGCGGCGTCGTCACGTCGAGGCCGTCCGCGTGTTCGGCGAGCGTCTCGATCGGGCTGCCCGCATGAAAATGCGCGTGTGCGTGGCGCGACACGCGCAGCACGCTGTCGCGCGGCGGCGGCGTCTGCGATGTCAGCGCGTAGTGCATGAAGCGCCACTTCGTCGCGTCGTCGAGGTCGGCGTAGCCGTGCACGAGGCCCGGGCTGCCGATGCCCGTCAGCTTGTTGATGCGCGGAATGTCCGTGCGGCGGAAGAACAGGTCGACGCGCGCGGCGCCGGCTTCGAGCGCGGTGCCCGCATTGTCGAACGCGGATGCGCCCGCGCCGACCACGCCGATGCGCTTGCCCGCGAGCGCCGCGAAGTCGATCGGCTCGGACGAATGGGCCCAGCGCGTGCGCGGCGCGCGTTGCGCGACGGGCGGTATATACGGGCCACCGAGCCCGTCGCGGCCGGTTGCGAGTACCACGTGCCGCGCGAGCAGCGTCTGCGCTTCGCCGTTGCCGCGCACATCGAGCGCGAGCAGGCCGTCGCCGCGCGGACGTAGCGCGACGAGCGTGGTGTCGTTGCGCACCTGCAGGTCGAGCACGCGCCGGTACCAGCGCAGGTAGTCCATCCATTGCGTGCGCGGAATCTTGTAGAGCGCGTCCCATGCGTCGCGGCCGTATTGCGCTTCGAACCAGGCACGGAACGTCAGCGCGGGCAGGCCGAGCGCGGGGCCCGCAAGCTGCTTCGGCGAGCGCAGCGTGTCCATCCGCGCGAACGTGACCCACGGGCCTTCGTAGCCGGCCGGCGCGCGGTCGATCACGCACTGGTTGTCGATGCCGAGCAGGCGCAGTTCGGCGGAAGCCGCGAGCCCGGCCATGCCGCCGCCGACGATCGCGACGTCGAGCACGCATGTACCGTCCGCGTCGCGCGGCGGCACCCACGACGGCGCAGGCAGGTCGAGCCAGCGCAGGTCTTGTGCGAGCCGGGCTTCGAGTGCGTGGAGTGCGTCGAGTGGCGTCGTCATGCGGCCTCCGGGCGTGTGCGGCGCGACCGTGTCGTGCGTGTCGTGCGTGACGTGCGTGGCGGGCGCTCGGTGCGCAGCCGGTCGCCGCGCAGCAGCGCGTCGTGCGCGGCGGCTTCGTGAAAGGTCACGTCGTCGAGCAGCGCGCGCGTCGTGCGGTGCAGCGTGTCGAGCAGCGCATCGATGGCCGCCGTGCGGGCCTTGCCGGCCGGCGTCGCGACGCCGAACGCGAACGGGATGTCGACGTCGAGCGGGCGTGCGACGACGCCGTCCACCGGCAGCGCGACGCCCGTCGCCGGATCGACGATGCCGATCCCGATGCCTGCGCGAGCGGCCATGACCGCGTTCAACGACGCATTGGTTTCGATGAACACGCGTGCGTCGACCCGCGCGGCCGCGAAGGCCGCGTCGATCCGCTGGCGCAGCCGGTGCCGGTTCGCGACCGTCACGATGCGGCGGCGCGCGAGATCGCGCAGCGCGATGCGCGGCTGCGCCGCGAGCGCGTCGCCGGCGGGCAGCACGGCGACGCACGGCGTCTGCGCGATCCAGTGCACGTCGAGCCCCGCATGCGCCATCGGCAGCGTGACGACGCCGACATCGGCCGTGCCGGCCAGCACCTCGTGCACGACATGCTCGGCCGATTCGCTGCGCAACTGGTAGTGCGGCGCCTGCGCGCCGTCGGGCAATGCGGCGAGCGCGGCCGGCACGATCGTGGCCGCGAGCGAAGGCGTCGCCGCGATGCGGACGGGTTCGGCGGTTGCATCGCCGAGCGCCCGTGCGCGTGCCTCGATCGCACGCAGGCCGACCAGCGAGCGTTCGACTTCCTCATAGAGCAGGAATGCGCGCCGTGTCGGCGTGACGCGCGGGCCGTGCCGGTCGAACAGCGCGTAGCCGAGATCGGCTTCGAGCTCCTGGATCTGCCGCGTGACGGCCGGCTGCGAGCGGCCGAGCAGCTCGCCCGCGCCGGTCACGCTGCCGGCCGACATGACCGCGGAAAAGGCTTCGAGTTGATGCAGCTCCATGACGCGTTCCGATGATGCGATTTGCGCATTGTAGGAGGGCTAGCATGTGCGATTCATATAATGATTTTTGCTATCGACAGCGTGAAAACTTCGAAGCGCCCGATCGTCGCGATGGCCGGTTGTGCGTGCGTCCGCGCGGGTTGAGACGGGTGACGCGAACGAAACGCCAATCGAATCAAAGTGATGCGATGCGAGCCGATACATCGCGCGGTGCGGCACCCGCGGGTGGCCGTTCGCGACCCTCACCCGCTTCGCGCCGCGCACGATATCGATATGCGCAAAACTTCGTTGGATCGTCCTGAACCGGATGGTTACATGCCCTCACTCTTTTCGACTGACTGAAGCTGGGGGACGCATGAACGTTTCGGGGAACGACGCACGCGGCGCATGGCGGCGCGTGCTGGGCACGGTGGCGGCGCTCGCTGCCGCATGGGGCTTGTCGACGGGCGGCGCGCTCGCGGCGGGCGTGTCGGGCGAGCCGGTGGTGATCGGCGTGAGCGGGCCGCTCACGGGCCAGGATGCGCAGTACGGCGAACAATGGAAGCGCGGCTTCGATCTCGCGCTCGACGAGATCAACGGCAGCGGCGGCATTCATGGCCGGCCGCTCGCGGTCGACTTCCAGGACAGCCGCAGCGACCCGCGCCAGGCCGTGGCGATCGCACAGAAGTTCGTCGCCGATCCGCGCATCGCGATCGAACTCGGCGACTTCTCCAGCGCGACGTCGATGGCCGCATCGCCGATCTACCAGCGCGGGCAGCTGATCCAGTTCGGCTTCACGAACTCGCATCCGGACTTCACGAAGGGCGGCGACTATCTGTGGAGCACCGCGCTGAGCCAGGCCGAGGAGCAGCCGCTGCTCGCACGCTACGCGGTGAAGGAACTCGGCTTCAAGCGGATCGCGGTGCTGTACCTGAACACCGACTGGGGCCGCACCAGCAAGGACATCTTCGCGAAGGCGGTGGCCGGGCTCGGCGCGCAGGTCGTCGCGGCCGAAGGTTATCAGCCGACGGAGAAGGATTTCCGTTCGACGCTCGTGCGGATCGGCGCATCGAAGCCCGATTCGATCGTGCTGATCTCGTACTACGCGGACGGTGCGCAGATCGTGCGGCAGGCGCGCACGTCGGGCGTCACGCTGCCGATCGCGGCGGTCGGCTCGGTGTATTCACCGAAATTCCTCGAGCTGGGCGGCGCGGCCGTCGATGGCGTCTATACCGAATCGAACTTCTTCCCGGCCGAGCCGCGCCCCGAGGTGCAGGCGTTCGTGCAGCGCTATCGCGCGAAATTCCATGCCGATCCCGATTCGTTCGTCGCGCGGGCGTACGACGCGCTGATCCTGTCGGCCGAGGTGCTGCGCCGCTACGGCACGACGCGCCAGGCCGCACACGACGGCTTCGCGAAAATCAGCGACGTGCCGAGCGTGATCTTCGGCAAGGTGCGCTTCGATCCGCAGACGCGTCGCGTCGCGGGCGCGCGCACCGTGTATCTGGTCGTGAAGCAGGGGCAGTGGGCGCTGTGGGATGGCGCGAAACCGCAGCTCGCCGCACGTTGACCCCGGCCCTGAACGGCATGCACGCAACGGACGCATCGTGATGGCTTCCTGGCTCGACTACACGCTCAACGGCCTCATCGTCGGCAACATCTACGCGCTGCTCGCGGTCGGGCTCGCGCTGATCTTCGGCGTGTCGCACCTGATCAACTTCGCGCACGGCTCGGTCTACATGGTCGGCGCGTTCATCGGCTGGCTGTGCCTGACGCGCTTCGGGCTGCCGCTGCCGGTCGCGCTCGCGGCGGTCGTGGTCGGCTGCGGCGCGCTCGGCGTCGCAATCGAACGGATCGGGCTGCGGCCGCTGCGCCACGCGGCACGCATCGCGCCGCTGCTCGCGACGATCGGCATCAGCTTCATCCTCGACCAGCTCGCGCAGCTCGCATTCGGCGCGGACCCGCGCGCGGTGCCGACGCCGCTGCCCGACTGGCATCTGCGGATCGCCGGCGCGACGCTCGGCTCGCTGGACCTGCTGATCGCCGGCATCGGCATTGCGGCGGCCGCGCTGCTGTACGGCTTCCTGCGTTTCACTCGGCTCGGCTGGGCCGTGCGCGCGACCGCGCAGGATCGCGACGCGGCGCTGCAGATGGGCGTCGACGTCGACCGCGTGAACCAGACCGTGTTCGCGATCGCGTGCTCGCTCGGCGGCGTGAGCGGGCTGCTGGTCGGCATGTACTACAACAGCATCGATCCGGCGATGGGCTTCCAGGCCACGCTGAAGGGCGTGGTCGCGCTGCTGATCGGCGGGCTCGGCAACGTGCCCGGCGCGATCGCCGGCAGCCTGCTGCTCGGTCTCGTCGAAAGCTACGGCGTCGCGCTGTTCGGCACGAGCTACCGCGACCTGTTCGCATTCGGACTGCTGATCGTGTTCCTCGTGTGGCGGCCGAACGGGCTGTTCAGCGCCAACCGCGCGCTGCCGCCCGAGCCGATGACGGGCACCTTCCTCGCGGCGGCGAAGGCCGTGCGCGTGCCGCGCCCGGTACTCGTCGCGCTGATCGTGCTGGCGGCCGTGCTGCCATGGCTCGGTGCGTCGCCGTACGTGTTGCAGACGCTGACCAACGCATGGCTGTACGGGCTGCTCGCGCTGAGCCTCACGCTGGTGGCGGGCACGGTCGGGCAGATCTCGCTCGGCCACGCGGCGCTGCTCGTGATCGGCGCGTATGCGTCGGCGCTGCTGTCGTCGGATCTCGGCTGGTCGCCGGCCGTGACGATTCCGTGCGCGGGCGTGATCACGGCCGTGCTCGGCACGCTGCTCGTCTATCCGGCATTCCGGTTGCGCGGTCACTACGTGTCGATCGCGACGCTCGGCATCGGTGAAGTGGTGAGCCTCGTGATCCTGAACTGGGACGGCCTCACGCGCGGCCCGCTCGGCATCACCGGCATCGCGCCGCTGCCGTGGGCGACGACCACGCGTGCCGCGTACTGGTTCACGTTCGCGGTGCTCGTCGTGTTCGCGCTCGTGCAGGTGCGGCTGCTGCGCTCGCATCTCGGCCGCACGCTGCGCGCGGTGCGCGAGGATGACGTCGCCGCGCGCGCGCACGGCATAGCGCCGAACCGCTACAAGGCGATCGCGTTCGCGGTCGGCGGCGTCGCGGCCGGTGTGAGCGGCGGGATCGCCGCGCACCTGTACAGCTACATCAATCACCAGACCTTCGATTCGCAGGTGTCGATCCTCGCGTTGACGATGGTGATTCTCGGCGGGCTCGGCAACGTGCTCGGCGGCATCGCCGGCGCGATCGCGCTGATCGGGCTGCCCGAGCTGTTCCGCTGGGCGGCCGATTACCGGATGCTGATCTATGGCCTCGTGCTGCTGCTGCTCGTCCGGTTCCGGCCGCAGGGCCTGCTCGGCACGGTGTGAGGAGACATGCGATGACCACCCATCGACCCTTGCTCGACGTGCAGGGCCTGACGCGCCGCTTCGACGGCGTGACCGCGCTCGACGGCGCGAGCCTGACGCTCGCCGACGGCGAGCTGCTGAGCGTGATCGGGCCGAACGGCGCAGGCAAGTCGACGCTGTTCAACCTGATCGCGGGCGCCGACCGGCCCGATGCCGGCCGTGTGACGTTCGACGGCCGCGACATCACGGGCACGGCGCCCGAACGCCTCGCGGCGCTCGGCATCGCGCGCACGTTCCAGCACGGCCGCGTGTTCGGCAACCTGAGCGTGCTCGACAACGTGCTGATCGGCGCGCATGCGCGGCTGCGCGCGGCGCGGCCGGGCTGGCCCGCCATCGGC
>NZ_JAAGPM010000161.1:0-16719 GCF_017104865.1 Burkholderia sp. Ac-20349 | reverse complement strand
CGCGTAGCCGGTGCCGGCCGCGGCGGCGCTTGTGCCGCTCGCCGTGCGACCTGCGTCCGGCGCCAGGCCCGAACCCGGCGCGATCGCCGCATTCCCGCCGAACTGCCCGCCGCTCGCCGCATTGGCATGCGCAAGCGCGGTTTCGGCCGTCTCGCCGCGCCCCGGAATCACGATCATCCCGTCGTCCGCGTGCGCGGCCGGGGCGGCGATCCACAGCGCCGCGACGAGCGCAAACGCACGCCGGACGTGCGTGAGCCGCCCGTTCCTTCCGCGAAATGCGCTGCCAGTCATCGCCGTATCCCCGATCCGTTGCTCCGCTTCGCATTCTAGGGAGCCGGGCCGTCGCGCAAACGATGAATAGAGGGGGCCTTTGCCGCGTTATTCGCCCGATTGCCGGTTGCGTCCGACGCCTACCATCGCTGTCATGGAAAAAAGCCTCTTGGGTCGCCATCCGGCGCGAGGGGCGTGCAGCGCTTCATACGGAGAGACGCACACATGCTGGACAAACTCGATGCGGAATTCGCGTTCGGCCGACAGGCGCTGGACGTGCGCGCCTACCGGCAGGAACTGCTGTCGTCGAACATCGCGAACTCCGACACGCCCGGCTACCAGGCCCGCGACGTCGATTTCGCGTCGACGCTCGCGCGCTCGCTGAAGCAGGCGGGCGGCGGCCTTGCGCCGAGCAACGCCGCGCAACTGCCGATGACGCAGCCGGCCGGCGTGACGAGCGGCATGTCGATGGTGTCGACGGCGGCGGGCCACATGGCCGGCACCGCGAAGCTGATCCCGACGGGCGGCCCGTCGGACGACTACGGCCGCGCGCAGTACCGGATGCCGTTGCAGCCGTCGCTCGACGGCAACACGGTCGATCTCGACGTCGAGCGCGTGCAGTTCGCGAACAACGCGCTGCACTACCAGACCGGGATGACCGTGATGACCCAGCAGATCAAGGCGATGATCGCCGCGATCACGACGAACCAGTGACGGCGCGCACCGCCTCCGAATCCGAGCAAAAGGAGCTTCCATGCCCTCGTTGATGAACATCTTCGGCGTCGCCGGCTCGGCGCTGTCCGCGCAGTCGCAGCGCCTGAACGTCACCGCGTCGAACCTCGCGAACGCCGACAGCGCGACCGGCCCCGACGGCAAGCCGTACAAGGCCAAGCAGGTCGTGTTCGCGACCGACCCGATCGGCGGCGCGCGCACCGCGTCCGGCCAGGGCGTGGGCGGCGTGCGCGTGACGAAGGTGATGGACGACCCGTCGCCGATGAAGTCGACCTACGACCCGTCGAACCCGGCCGCCGACGCGAACGGCTACGTGCAGATGCCGAACGTCGATCCGGTGCAGGAGATGGTGAACATGATTTCGGCGTCGCGCTCGTACCAGGCCAACGTCGAGACGCTGAACACCGCGAAGACGCTGATGCTCAAGACGCTGACGATCGGCTCGTAAGCCGCGCCGACCGACCTTACAGATCCGACAGTTCCGACAGAAGGCCACCCAGGATGACTTCCTCCAGCACGACGATCGGCAGCAACGGCACGAACGTGTCGAACCTGCCGACCGACACGATGAACACCAACAACGTGTCGTCGACCAACGGCACGTCGGCGAGCGACCTGCAGGCGACGTTCCTGAAGCTGCTCGTCACGCAGCTGCAGAACCAGGATCCGACCAGCCCGGTCGACAGCTCGCAGATGACGTCGCAGCTCGCGCAGATCAACACGGTGAGCGGCATTGCGCAGCTGAACACGTCGCTCTCGTCGCTGTCGACGCAGCTCACGGCCGGCCAGCAGACGCAGGCCGCGCTGCTGATCGGCACCAACGTGCTCGCGCCGGGCAACGCGGTCGCGGTGAAGAGCGGCGCGGCATCGCCGTTCGGCGTGTCGCTGTCGAGCTCGGTGTCGAACCTGACGATCACCGTGAAGAACGCGGCGGGCACCGTGGTGAACACGATCAACGCGGGCGCGCAGTCGGCCGGCACCGTGCCGTTCAACTGGACCCCGACCGACTCGGCAGGCAATGCGCTGCCGGACGGCAAGTACACGGTCAGCGCGTCGTACACCGACGTCAACGGCACGCCGCAGCCGGCCACGACGCTCGCGGCATCGACGGTGCAGAGCGTGATCAAGCAGGCGGACGGCACGGCGGGGCTCGTGCTGTCGAACGGCACGACGGTGGGGCTGACCCAGGTCGCGTCGATCTTCCCGAACACCACGTCGTCCGCGTCGGCTTCGTCCTCGTCCGGCGGCACCACCTCCAACTGATACTGATCGAGCAATCTCGAAACGGAGACCGAAATGGGTTATCAACAGGGTCTGAGCGGCCTCTCGGGTGCATCGAACGCGCTCGACGTGATCGGCAACAACATCGCGAACGCGAATACGGTCGGCTTCAAGTCGAGCACCGCGCAGTTCTCCGACATGTACGCGAACTCGGTCGCGACGTCGGTCAACTCGCAGATCGGCATCGGCACGTCGCTGAACTCGGTGGAGCAGCAGTTCGGCCAGGGCACGATCAACACGACGAACTCGTCGCTCGACGTCGCGATCAACGGCAACGGCTTCTTCCAGATGTCGAACAACGGCGTGAAGACGTACTCGCGCGACGGCACGTTCCAGCGCGACAAGAACGGCTACATCATCAACGCGCAAGGCATGAACCTGATGGGTTACATGGCCGACAAGAACGGCGTGATCAACACCGCGCAGACCGTGCCGCTGCAGGCGCCGACGACCAACATCGCGCCGACCGCGACGACCAAGATCACCGCCCAGTTCAACCTGAACTCGCAGGACACGGTGCCGGCCAAGACGCCGTTCGACCCGACCGACAACACGACGTACAACTACTCGACGTCGATCCAGGTGTACGACTCGCTCGGCGGCTCGCAACCGGTCAACATGTACTTCGTGAAGTCGCCGACGGCGTCCGGCGTCTGGGAAGCGTACGCGGTCACCCAGGGCGGCGGCACGAACGATCTCGGCACGGTCACGTTCGACTCGTCGGGCGCGATCAAGAGCACGACGACGGGCACGCCGGCCACGCCGACCACGTCGCTCGGCCAGTTCCAGTTCACGGTGCCGAACACCGACGGCTCGGCGACGCCGCAAAACCTCACGCTCGACCTGACCGGCACGACGCAGTACGGCGGCAAGGACGGCGTGAACAACCTCGCGCAGGACGGCTACGCGAGCGGCACGCTGACGACCTACACGATCGGCACCGACGGCAAGCTGACCGGCAACTATTCGAACGGCCAGACCGCCGTGCTCGGCCAGATCGCGCTCGCGAACTTCAACAACCCGAACGGGCTGGTGAACCTCGGCGGCAACCAGTATGCGGAAACCGCCGCATCGGGCGTGCCGCAGATCTCGGCGCCGGGCAGCACGAACCACGGCACGCTGCAGGGCAGCGCGCTCGAGAACTCGAACGTCGACCTCACGTCGCAGCTCGTCAACCTGATCACCGCGCAGCGCAACTACCAGGCGAACGCGCAGACGATCAAGACGCAGCAGACCGTCGACCAGACGCTCATCAACCTGTAAGCGCGGATAACGGGCAGCCATGGACCGACTGATCTACACGGCGATGACGGGTGCGTCGCAGTCGCTCGACCAGCAGGCGATCGTCGCGAACAACCTCGCGAACGCGTCGACGACGGGCTTTCGCGCGCAGCTCGCGACGTATCGCGCGGTGCCGATGAATTTCGGCGACGGCAGCACGGTCGACCCGACGACGACGCGCACCTACGTGCTCGCGTCGACGCCCGGCGCCGACTACGCGCCGGGTCCGATCACGCGCACCGGCAACCCGCTCGACGTCGCCGTGCAGGGCGCGGGCTGGCTGGCGGTGCAGGCGGCCGACGGCAGCGAGGCGTACACGCGCGCCGGCAACCTGCACGTCGACGAGAACGGCCAGCTCGTCAACGCGAGCAACCTGCCGGTGGTCGGCAACGGCGGCCCGATCTCGGTACCGCCGAACGCGGAAGTGACGATCGGCAAGGACGGCACGATTTCCGCGCTGATGCCGGGCGACCCGCCGACGGCGGTCGCGATCGTCGACCAGATGAAGCTCGTGAATCCCGATCCGGCCACGCTCACGCGCGGCAACGACGGGCTGTTCCGCACCGCCGACGGCAATCCGGCCGACGCCGACCCGAACGTGGTCGTCACGCCGAATTCGCTCGAAGGCAGCAACGTCAACCCGGTGACCGCGATGGTCGCGATGATCGACAACGCGCGCGCATTTCAGCTTCAGTCGAAGCTGATCCAGACGGCCGACCAGAACGAGCAGTCGGCGAACCAGCTGCTCAATTTCAGCTGAGCGCCCGCGCCAGCCCACGCAGGAGAATCGACAAGTGAACCGTTCGCTCTACATCGCCGCCACCGGCATGAATGCGCAGCAGGCGCAGATGGACGTGATTTCGAACAACCTCGCGAACACCAGCACGAACGGCTTCAAGGCGTCGCGCGCGGTGTTCGAGGATCTGCTGTACCAGACCATCCGCCAGCCCGGCGCGAACTCGACGCAGCAGACGGAACTGCCGTCGGGCCTGCAGCTCGGCACCGGCGTGCAGCAGGTCGCGACCGAGCGCCTGTACACGCAGGGCGGCCTCACGCAGACCGGCAACTCGAAGGACGTCGCGATCAACGGCGCGGGCTTCTTCCAGGTGCTGATGCCGGACGGCACGAACGCGTACACGCGCGACGGCTCGTTCCAGACCAACGCGCAGGGGCAGCTCGTCACGTCGAGCGGCTACCAGATCCTGCCGGCGATCACGATCCCGCAGAACGCGAACTCGCTGACGATCGGCAAGGACGGCGTCGTGACGATCACGCAGGCGGGTTCGACCAATTCGGTGCAGATCGGCTCGCTGCAGATCGCGACCTTCATCAACCCGGCCGGCCTCGAGGCGCGTGGCGAGAACCTGTTCTCCGAGACCACCTCGTCGGGTGCGCCGAACGTGTCGCAGCCGGGCCTGAACGGCGCGGGCACGCTCAACCAGAACTATGTCGAAGCGTCGAACGTGAACGTCGTGCAGGAGCTCGTCAACATGATCCAGACGCAGCGTGCCTACGAGATCAACAGCAAGGCCGTGACGACGTCCGACCAGATGCTGCAGACCGTCACGCAGATGAAGAGCTAACCGGAACACCCGTCGTCGCCATGAAGCAGGTTCGCCTCCTCCCGTCAGCCACCGTCCGCGCCGCATGCGCGGTCGCGGTGGCGGCGCTCGCCGCCGGTTGCGCGCAGATTCCGCGCGATCCGATCATCCAGCAGCCGATGACGGCGCAGCCGCCGATGCCGATGTCGATGCAGGCGCCCGGCTCGATCTACAACCCCGGCTACGCGGGGCGGCCGCTGTTCGAGGATCAGCGGCCGCGCAATATCGGCGACATCCTGACGATCATGATCGCGGAGAACATCAACGCGACCAAGTCGTCGGGCGCGAACACGAACCGGCAGGGCAACACCGACTTCAACGTGCCGACGGCCGGCTTCCTCGGCGGGCTGTTCGCGAAGGCGAACCTGTCGGCCACCGGCAACAACAAGTTCGCGGCGACCGGCGGCGCCAGCGCGGCGAACACGTTCAACGGCACGATCACGGTGACCGTCACCGGCGTGCTGCCGAACGGCAACCTCGTGGTCAGCGGCGAAAAGCAGATGCTGATCAACCAGGGCAACGAATTCGTGCGCTTCTCGGGCGTCGTGAACCCGAACACGATCTCGGGCGCGAACTCCGTCTACTCGACGCAGGTCGCCGACGCGAAGATCGAATACTCGTCGAAGGGCTACATCAACGAAGCCGAGACGATGGGCTGGCTGCAGCGCTTCTTCCTCAACATCGCGCCGTGGTGATGACGATGCAGAAGACCCTGTTCAACCGCCTGTCGGCCCGCGCGCATGCCGCCGCGCGGCTCGCCGTCGCGTTCGCGGCCGTGGCCGCGGCCTGCATGCTCGGCGCGGCGCCCGCGCATGCGGAACGCCTGAAGGACCTCGCGCAGATCCAGGGCGTGCGCGACAACCCGCTGATCGGCTATGGCCTCGTCGTCGGTCTCGACGGCACGGGCGACCAGACGATGCAGACGCCGTTCACGACGCAGACGCTCGCGAACATGCTCGCGAACCTCGGTATCTCGATCAACAACGGTTCGGCGAACGGCGGCCCGTCGTCGCTGAGCAACATGCAGCTGAAGAACGTCGCGGCCGTGATGGTGACCGCCACGCTGCCGCCGTTCGCGCGGCCGGGCGAGGCGCTCGACGTCACCGTGTCGTCGCTCGGCAACGCGAAAAGCCTGCGCGGCGGCACGCTGCTGCTGACGCCGCTGAAAGGCGCCGATGGCCAGGTCTACGCGCTCGCGCAGGGCAACATGGCGGTCGGCGGCGCCGGCGCCAGCGCGAACGGCAGCCGCGTGCAGGTGAACCAGCTCGCGGCCGGCCGGATCGTCGGCGGCGCGATCGTCGAACGCGCGGTGCCGAACGCGATCGCGCAGATGAACGGCGTGCTGCAACTGCAACTGAACGACATGGACTACGGCACCGCGCAGCGGATCGTGTCCGCGGTCAATTCGAGCTTCGGCCCGGGCACCGCGACGGCGCTCGACGGCCGCACGATCCAGCTGGCCGCGCCGGCCGATTCGGCGCAGCAGGTCGCGTTCATGGCGCGGCTGCAGAACCTCGACGTCAGCCCGGACAAGGCCGCCGCGAAGGTGATCCTGAACGCGCGCACCGGCTCGATCGTGATGAACCAGATGGTCACGCTGCAGAGCTGCGCGGTCGCGCACGGCAACCTGTCGGTCGTCGTCAACACGCAGCCGGTCGTGTCGCAGCCGGGGCCGTTCTCGAACGGGCAGACGGTGGTGGCGCAGCAGTCGCAGATCCAGCTGAAGCAGGACAACGGCGCGCTGAAGATGGTGACGGCCGGCGCGAATCTCGCCGACGTCGTGAAGGCGCTGAACACGCTCGGCGCGACGCCCGCGGACCTGATGTCGATCCTGCAGGCGATGAAGGCCGCCGGCGCGCTGCGCGCCGACCTGGAGATCATCTAAATGGCAGCCTCTCTCCCGAACGCGAACGACCTCACGCAGCGCTTTGCGCTCGACGTGCAGGGTTTCGACGCGCTGCGCGCGCAGGCGAAGCAGTCGCCGCAGGCCGGCGCGAAGGCGGTCGCCGGCCAGTTCGACGCGATGTTCACGCAGATGATGCTCAAGAGCATGCGCGACGCGTCGCCCGACGGCGGGCTGTTCGATTCGCACACGTCGAAGCTGTACACGTCGATGCTCGACCAGCAGCTCGCGCAGCAGATGTCGACGCGCGGGATCGGCGTCGCCGACGCGCTGATGAAGCAGCTGATGCGCAACGCGGGGCAGGGCGCGGGCAGCGACACGGCGGCCGACGTCGGCGCGGGCGGGTTGGGGGCGGCCGGCCTCGGCGCATCCGGCAACGAAGGCGGCCTCGCCGCGATGAACGCGATGGCGAAGGCCTACGCGAACGCGGCGAACAACGGCGGGCTCGCCGGTACGCGCGGCTATTCGGCCGGCAGCGCGCTGACGCCGCCGCTGAAGGGCGCGAGCGGCGTGCAGGACGCCGACGCGTTCGTCGACCGGCTCGCGGGCCCCGCGCAGGCGGCCAGCGCATCGACCGGCATCCCGGCGCGCTTCATCGTCGGCCAGGCGGCGCTCGAATCGGGCTGGGGCAAGCGCGAGATCCGCGCGACCGACGGCTCGACGAGCTACAACGTGTTCGGCATCAAGGCGACCAAGGGCTGGACCGGCCGCACGGTGTCGGCGCTGACGACGGAATACGTGAACGGCACGCCCCGCCGCGTGGTCGCGAAATTCCGCGCGTACGATTCGTACGAGCATGCGATGACCGATTACGCGAACCTGCTGAAGAACAACCCGCGCTACTCGGGCGTGCTGAGCGCGAGCCGCAGCGTCGAAGGCTTCGCGCACGGGATGCAGAAGGCCGGTTACGCGACCGACCCGAACTACGCGAAGAAGCTGATTTCGATCATGCAGCAGATCGGCTGACGCACCCGTCGGCGATCGCCGGTTGTACCCTCTGGACCGCGCCCGGCAGCCCGCCGCGCGCGGTTTCAACGTTTGCGCGAAAAAAATCCGCAATTCGATCTAAACTTTCGGTCAGCACTGCCGCTAAGTGTGAGAGACCTGCGACCGGGCCCCCGTTCTGGCCCGGTTTTATTGCGCACCGGTTGCCCGGGCGCCCATGACAAGAAAGACCGGCTAGCCATGAATATCGAAACGTCGACGGACCCCAGCCTGGATGCAGGCCACTCCGGGCCCGACTATGCCCGCCGCAATCCGCTGGAAATCGGCGTGCAGCTGCGCAACCTCGTCAACCGCGGCGATTTCCTGACCGTCCAGTATCCGGGCGGCCAGCTTGTCACGCGCCTGCTCGAGGTGGATGTCGGTGAGCGGACGTTTACGTTCGACTGGGGTGCGCTGTCGGAGCAGAACGCCGGCATTCTCGGCGCGTCGCACTGCACGTTCGCGGCCGCGCCGGAGGGCGTGCGCGTCGAATTCTCCACGGGCACGCCGCGCGAGACGCGCTACGAGGGGCTGCCCGCGTTCGTCGCCGATTTCCCCGACGTGCTGATGTGCATCCAGCGCCGCGAATATTTCCGCGTCGACGCGCCGATCGTCGATCCGTTCCTGTGCCGCGGCAAGCTGCCGGACGGCGAGAGTTTCCTGTTCGAGGTGCATAACCTGTCGCTCGGCGGCGTGGGGCTGCGCACGGCCGACGAGCGCGTCGAGGCGCTCGAGGTCGGCACGCAGCTGCCCGACGTCGAGCTCGAGCTGACCGGCCACGGCAAGCTGTCGCTCGACCTGCAGCTCGTGTCGCAGCGTTCGACGCAGATGCCGAACGGGTCGCGGCGCTACCAGCTCGGCTTTCGCTACCTGTCGCTGCCGGGCAGCGCGGAGAACACGCTGCAGCGGCTGATTACGCAGCTCGAGATGAAGCGCCGCTCGCTCGCGCGGGCCTGACGCGCAAGCAGTGGCCGGCCCCGCCCGGGGCCGCCCGCGCAGCGTTGGCGGCACCGCCGGCCGGACGCTGCGAGCGGCGCCGCGCGCTCGCGCGTCGCGCACGCATTTTTTCCTCAATTTTTTCGATCCGCGGCCGTTATACCGGGAGTCACGCAACCCGGCGGCCGCAGCGCGGCCGGCTCATCAGGATCGCGCATGTCCAACACACTCATGAACCTCGGCGTCAGCGGCCTGAATGCCGCGCTCTGGGGCCTCACGACGACCGGCCAGAACATCAGCAACGCGGCGACGCCGGGCTACTCGGTCGAACGCCCCGTCTATGCCGAGGCGAGCGGCCAGTACACGAGCAGCGGCTACCTGCCGCAGGGCGTGAACACCGCCACCGTGCAGCGGCAGTACAGCCAGTACCTGAGCGACCAGCTGAACGGCGCGCAGACGCAGGGCGGTGCGCTGTCGACGTGGTATTCGCTCGTCACGCAGCTGAACAACTACGTCGGCAGCCCGACGGCCGGCATCTCGACCGCGATCACGAACTACTTCACCGGGCTGCAGAACGTCGCGAACAGCGCGTCCGACTCGTCGGTGCGGCAGACCGCGATGAGCAATGCGCAGACGCTCGCGAACCAGATCACGGCGGCCGGCCAGCAGTACGACGCGCTGCGCCAGAGCGTGAACACGCAGCTGACGAGCACCGTGACGCAGATCAACGCGTACACCGCGCAGATCGCGCAACTGAACCAGCAGATCTCGGCCGCGAGCAGCCAGGGCCAGCCGCCGAACCAGCTGATGGACCAGCGCGACCTCGCGGTGTCGAACCTGTCGAACCTCGCGGGCGTGCAGGTCGCGCGCAACGGCGACGGCTACAGCGTGTTTCTCGCGGGCGGCACGCCGCTCGTCGTCGCGGACAAGAGCTACCAGCTCGCGACCGTCACGTCGCCGTCCGATCCGAGCGAGCTGACCGTCGTGTCGCAAGGCATCGCCGGCGCGAACCCGCAGGGCCCGAACCAGTACCTGTCCGACGCGTCGCTGTCGGGCGGCACGCTCGGCGGCCTGCTCTCGTTCCGCAGCCAGACGCTCGATCCGGCCGAAGCCCAGCTTGGCGCGATCGCGACCAGCTTCGCCGCGCAGGTCAACGCGCAGAACGCGCTCGGCCTCGACCTGTCGGGCAACGTCGGCGGCAACCTGTTCACGACCGGCACGCCGATCACGTACGCGAACCAGGGCAATACCGGCAACGCGGCGCTGTCCGTGTCGTTCGCGAACGCGTCGCAGCCGACCACCGGCGACTACACGCTGTCGTTCGACGGCAAGAACTACACGCTGACCGATCGCGCGAGCGGCACGGTGGTCGACCAGAAGCAGGGGCCGATGCCGGTTTCGCTCGGCGGGCTGAATTTCTCGACCACTGCCGGCACGCAGATGCAGCCGGGCGACAAGTTCACCGTGCAGCCGACGCGCGGCGCGCTGAACGGCTTCGGCCTCGCGACGTCGAACGGCTCCGCGATCGCGGCGGCGGCGCCGTTCGTGCCGTCGGCCACCGCGACGAACACGGGCACCGGCACGATCGGCGCGCTGTCGGTCACGAGCGCGACCGCCGCGGCCAACCCGCACAACTACACGATCACGATGGGCGGCACGACCGCCAGCCCGACCTACACGGTCACCGACAACTCCGTCACGCCGCCGAGCACCGGCACGCCGCAGGCGTACCAGGCCGGCTCGCCGATCACGCTGACGGCCGGCGTCACGGTGACGGTGTCGGGCACGCCCACGGCCGGCGACACGTTCACGGTCGCGCCGAACACGGGCGGCACCAACGACGGCAGCAACGCGCTCGCGCTGTCGAAGCTCGTCAACGCGAAATCGTTCGGCAACGGCTCGACCACGCTGACGGGCGCGTACGCGAACTACGTGAGCGGCATCGGCAACACGACGAGCCAGCTGAAGTCGTCGAGCGCCGCGCAGACCGCGCTGGTCGGCCAGATCACGTCCGCGCAGCAGTCGGTGTCGGGCGTGAACCAGAACGAGGAAGCGGCCAACCTGATGCAGTACCAGCAGCTTTACCAGGCGAATGCGAAGGTGATCCAGACGGCGGCGACGCTGTTCCAGACCGTGCTCGGCCTGTTCAACTGATTTCGGGGATCGAAGCGATGCGGATTTCCACCACCCAGTTCTACCAGATGAACGTCGCTCAGATGAGCGACCAGCAGGCGCAGCTGTCGCAGCTGTACCAGCAGATCTCCAGCGGCGTGAGCCTGTCGACGCCGGCCGACAACCCGCTTGGCGCCGCGCAGGCGGTGCAGCTGTCGATGACGTCGGCGACGCTGTCGCAGTATTCGTCGAACCAGAACGTCGCGCTGTCGTCGCTGCAGAAGGAAGACCAGACGCTCTTCAGCGTCAACGACCTGCTGAACACCATTCACTCGGTCGTGATACATGCCGGCGACGGCTCGCTGGCCGACAGCGACCGGGCGGCGCTGTCGACCCAGCTGCAGGGCTATCGCGACCAGTTGCTGACGCTCGCGAACTCGACGGACGGCGCGGGCAACTACCTGTTCGCGGGCTTCCAGTCGACCACGGCGCCGTTCTCGAACGCACCGGGCGGCGGCGTGAACTACAGCGGCGACACGGGTTCGCGGCAGGTGCAGATCGCCGACACGCGCGCGATCTCGCAGGGCGACAGCGGCGCCAGCGTGTTCCTGTCGGTGCCGATGCTCGGCAGCCAGCCGGTGCCGGTCGCCGGTGCGAACAACACGGGCACGGGTACGATCGGCGCGGTGTCGATCACGAGCCCGTCGGCCGCGACCAACACGCACCAGTTCACGATCACGTTCGGCGGCACGGCCGCCGCGCCGACCTATACGGTCACCGACAACTCCGTCGTACCGCCGACCCCGGGCGCCGCGCAGCCGTATACGGCCGATTCGGCCATCGCGCTCGGCAACGGCCTGTCGGTGCCCGTGTCGGGCACGCCTGCGCCGGGCGACACGTTCACGGTCACGCCCGCGCCGAAAGCCGGCACCGACGTGTTCGCGGCGCTCGATTCGATGATCGCCGCGCTGAAGACGCCGATCAGCAACAACACGGCTGCCGCGACCGCGCTCGCGAACACGATGACCACCGGCACGACGAAGCTGAACAACATGATGACGAACGTCCTCACCGTGCAGGCGTCGGTCGGCGGCCGCGAGCAGGAAATCAAGGCGATGCAGGCCGTGAACCAGACCAACACGCTGCAGATCACCAGCAACCTGTCCGACCTGACGAGCACCAACATGGTGTCGACGATCAGCCAGTTCCTGCAGATGCAGAACGCGCTGACGGGCTCGCAGAAGGCGTACGCGCAGCTGCAGAACCTGTCGCTGTTCCAGTACATCAATCCCTGATGCACGACGCGCCGGCCACGATGTGAGCGCCCGCTTACATCGCGGCCGGCGTGGACCGCCGCCCGCGCGTCTTCGTGCGCGGATGGGCGCTTCACCGGGCTGCACGTTCGTGCCCCGTTTCGCGCGCACGGCCAGCCGTGCTTGGCGCTCGCCGGCCCGCGCATCTGTCCGCTTGCCAGCCCCATTCCCGCTCCGTAAACTCGCGCCAGATTCCAGACCGGCGCATCTTCTGCAGCCGGCGACCGACCGACAGGAGCCCTTTTCCCCATGTCCGATTCCTACTTCCCGCGCTGGCGGGTGCAATCGACCGGCGCGGCATCGCGCGTGGTCGGCCCCGACGAGCGCCTGGCGTGGCCGCAGATGGTCGCGATGGGCGTGCAGCACGTCGTCGCGATGTTCGGCTCGACGGTGCTCGCGCCGCTGCTGATGGGCTTCGACCCGAACCTGTGCATCTTCATGTCGGGCATCGGCACGCTGCTGTTCTTCGTGCTGGTCGGCGGCCGCGTGCCGAGCTACCTCGGCTCGAGCTTCGCGTTCATCGGCCTGGTGATCGCGGTGACCGGCTACGGCGGCAGCGGCCCGAACCCGAACATCCCGGTCGCGCTCGGCGGGATCATCGCGTGCGGCGTCGTGTACGTCGCGCTCGGCCTGCTGGTGCAGGCGATCGGCACGCGCTGGATCGAGACGCTGATGCCGCCCGTCGTGACCGGCGCGGTGGTCGCGGTGATCGGGCTGAACCTCGCGCCGATCGCGGTCAAGGGCGTGTCCGCGTCGACCTTCGAATCGGTGATGGCGCTCGTCACGGTGCTGTGCGTCGGCGGCGTCGCGGTGTTCTCGCGCGGCATGGTGCAGCGCCTGCTGATCCTCGTCGGGCTGGTGATCGCCTATGCGATCTACGCGGTCGCGACCAACGGGATGGGGCTCGGCAAGCCGATCGATTTCTCGATCGTCGGGCATGCGGCGTGGTTCGGGGTGCCGAGCTTCCGCGCGCCGGTGTTCGATCCGCACGCGATGCTGATGCTGGCGCCGATCGCGGTGATCCTGGTCGCGGAAAACCTCGGCCACATCAAGGCCGTCAGCGCGATGACGGGCACCAGCCTCGACCGCTACGTGGGCCGCGCGTTCATCGGCGACGGGCTCGCGACGATCGTGTCGGGCAGCGTCGGCGGCACGGGCGTGACGACCTACGCGGAGAACATCGGCGTGATGGCCGTCACGCGGATCTACTCGACGCTGGTGTTCGCGGTGGCCGCGGTGATCGCGATCGTGCTCGGCTTCTCGCCGAAGTTCGGCGCGGTGATCCAGACGATTCCGGGCCCGGTGCTCGGCGGCGTGTCGATCGTCGTGTTCGGGCTGATCGCGGTGACGGGCGCGCGGATCTGGGTCGTCAACAAGGTCGACTTCTCCGACAACCGCAACCTGATCGTCGCGGCCGTCACGCTGGTGCTCGGCGCCGGCGACTTCTCGCTGAAGATCGGCGGCTTCGGGCTCGGCGGGATCGGCACCGCGACGTTCGGCGCGATCATCCTGTACGCGATCCTGCGCAAGGAAAAGGAACCGGGCCCGGTGGTCTGAGCGTTCGGCGGGCGGCGTCCTGCCGCCCGCGTCATCTTCTCTTTCGTCGCGCGCCGGCGCGACTACGCGCCGACGTTCGACTGCGTCTGCAGCCACGCGCAGAACTGCGCGACCAGCGGATCGTCCGCCGGCGCGCGCGGCGCGATCCACCAGTAGCTGCGCGTCGCAATGCGCGGCCCCGCTAGCGGCATCACCAGCCGGCCGCTTGCCAGTTCGTCGTCGATCAGCGGCAGCGGGCCGAGCGCGACGCCGAGCCCGTCGACGGCCGCCTGCAGCGCCAGGTAGAAGTGGTCGAACGACTGCCGCTTGCGCCCCTTCATCGCCACGCCGGCCGCCGCGAACCAGTCGCGCCAGCCTTCCGGCCGCGTATCCGAATGCAGCAGCACGTGCCGCGCGAGATCGTCCGCGCGCGCGATCGGCACGCGCCTGAGCAGCGCGGGGCTGCAGACCGGAATCACGCTTTCGTCGAGGAAGTGGCCGCTCGTGCAGTTCGGCCAGTGGCCGGGGCCGCGGCGGATCGCGACGTCGAAACCGTCGAGCGTGTCGAGCGGCGCGTTCGACGTCGACAGCTTCAGTTCCACGTTCGGCACGTCGCGCTGGAACCGCGACAGGCGCGGCAGCAGCCATTTCATCGCGAAGGTCGGCAGCGCGTTGATGCGCAGCACGCGTGCGGCGCCCGTGTTGCGCAACTGCTCGGTCGCGAGCGCGATGCTGTCGAACGCGGCGCGCACGGTGTCGAGGTAGCGGCGGCCTTCGTCGGTGAGCTTCACGCGCTTGCCGTAGCGGTGGAACACCGGCTTGCCGAGCCACGCCTCGAACCCGGCGATCTGCCGGCTGATGGCACCATGAGTCACATGCAGCTCATCGCCGGCGGCGCTGAAGCTTTCGTGTCGTGCCGCGGCTTCAAAGGCCCGAAGCGCGGAAAAGGGCGGGAGATCGCGTGCCATGCTTGTGATTCTAGATCACAAGGACACGCCGATAAAATCGTTTTGCCGGCATCTGGAACGGCGGTAACCTCGGTTCACCGTTTCGTGAGGAGCCCCATGCAATCCGCTTTTCCGCCTGCCGCCCCGCCGCCAGCCGCGTCGCCCCGCCGTGTCGGCCTCGCCGAGCTGTTCACCGGCTTCCTGTCGCTTGGCCTCATGTCGTTCGGCGGCGCGCTGCCGTTCGCGCGGCGCACCATCGTCGAAGAGCGCAAATGGCTCTCCGCCGACGAATTCACCGATCTGCTCGGGCTGTGCCAGTTCCTGCCGGGCGGCAACGTGATCAACCTGTCGGTGGCCGTCGGCATGCGCTTTCGCGGCGTCGCCGGCGCGTTCGCCGGCATTCTCGGGCTGATCGCGGGTCCGACACTCGTCGTCGTCGCGCTCGGCGTGCTGTACGCGAAGACGCAGAACGACCCGCGCGTGCAGCACCTGTTCGCGGGGCTCGCCGCGGCGGCGGCCGGGCTGCTGGTCGCGATGGCCGTGAAGGTCGCGAAGCCGCTGCGGCATGCCCGCGCGGCAGCCGGCATCGCGGCGCTCGCGTTCGTCGCGATCGCGGTGCTGCGCATTCCGCTGCTGACCGCGATGCTCGTGCTGACGCCCGTCAGCATCTGGCTCGCGTCGCGGCGCCGCGATGCGGATACGCCGCGGCCGGCGCCGGCCGTGGCGCGCGACACGCAGCGAGGAGACCGGCCATGAACGATACGCTGATCGCCATCGCGACGATCTTCAGCCAGTTGTCGCTGCTCGCGTTCGGCGGCGGCAACACGATCCTGCCGGAGATGCAGCGGCAGGTCGTCGACGTCCATCACTGGATGAGCGCGCACGAGTTCACCGCGCTGTTCGCGCTGGCCCAGGCGGCGCCCGGGCCGAACATGATGATCGTGTCGCTGGTCGGCTGGCACGTGGCCGGCTGGAGCGGGTTGCTGGTCGCGTCGCTCGCGAAGTTCGGACCGTCGTCGATCGTCACCGTGCTCGCGCTGCATGCGTGGGAGCGCTTTCGCGACCGGCCGTGGCGCCGCTATGTGCAGCAGGGGATGATGCCCGTCACGGCCGGGCTGGTCGCGGCGAGCGCGGTGCTGATCTCGGAAGCGTCGAACCGCACGGCGATCCAGTGGGGCATCACGGCCGCGTGCGCGGTGCTCGCGTGGCGTACGCGCATCCATCCGCTGTGGCTGCTCGCGGGCGGCGCGCTGATCGGGCTTACGGGCATCGGACAGTGAGCGATCCTTCACGCAGCCGGCCGTTGCCGGCTGCGGCCGCCCGCTACTGCGACGCCGGCAGGTCGCTGTTCACGATCCCGAGCAGCCGGCCGCGCTCGCTGCCGACGTCGTCGGTCGTCACGGGCCAGTCGACCACGTAACCGGCCTCGAGCGCATCGCGCATGATCGTGCCGTAGTCGGCCTTCGCGACCTTGCCGCCGCGCAACGCGTCGGCCACCTCGTGCTTCAGCTTCGGCGTGAACGACGGATAGGCGGCCACCAGCGCCGCGTACTGGCGCGCATCGATCTCGCCCGATTCGCGGTTGAACGCCCAGACGGCCACCAGCACGATCGCGGCGAACGGGATCACGGTGTAGCGCAGGAAGAACTTCGCGAGTGTCATTCGAAGGCTCGGTGAGGCGGCGCGGGGGCGATCGGGGCGCAACCGGGCTCAGGCCGCCCGGTATACTCGGCCGGCGCCGCGGCGGCGAAACCTGCGCGATGGACACGTTCCGGCCGGCGCCGCGCGGCGGGAATCCGCACCCCGACGGCGAGCATTATATA